>JAEYYJ010000232.1 GCA_023430845.1 Pseudomonadota bacterium | reverse complement strand
GCCATGATTGCCGATGGTTATGAGGACGCGGAGGGTGATCTGCTGGCCCGCGTGCGCGAGCTGATCGGCCCGGACGTGCTCCTCGGCGCCGAGCTGGACCTTCATTGCAACCTGACGGAGAAGAAGGTCGGCGCTGTCGATCTGATGGTGATCTTCAAGGAATACCCGCACACCGACATCTACGATCGAGGGCGCGATCTCGTGCGCCTCGCTGAAGATGCGCTTGCCGGCCGCACGAAGCCTGTCATGCACCTGCGCGATCTCGGCTTCATCACGCTCATTCCGACGACGCGCGAGCCAGCCAGCAGTCTCGTCAAGCGCCTCTACGAGATGGAGGGCAAGGACGGCGTGCTCTCGATCTCTTTCGGGCACGGTTTTCCATGGGGCGACAATGCCGATCTCGGGGCGCGTCTTCTCGTCGTCACGGATGGGGACGCGGCAAAGGCCGAACGGATCGGCAAGGAGCTCGGCGACGAGATCATCGCGATGCGCGACAAGTTCGCGCCGCCTTATCCCGATGCGGACGGCGCGATCACGCGCGGTCTCGAGAGCAATCACATGTCGGTCGTGCTCGCTGACAGCGCCGACAATCCCGGCGCCGGAGCTGGCGGCGACTCGACGTTCATTCTCGCGCGGCTGATCGAGCGCAAGGTCGAGAACGCCGTGCTCGGGCCGTTCTGGGATCCGGTCGCGGTGAGCTTCTGCCATCAGGCGGGCGTCGGTGCGAACCTGAAGCTGCGGATCGGCGGGAAGGTCAGCCAGTACTCGGGGCCGCCACTCGATGTGACGGTCGAGGTGCTCGCCGTGAAGAAGGACGCCTGGCAGGACGGGCTCAGCGGCACGATCGCGCCGCTTGGCGATGTCGCGCTCGTTCGCATCGACGGTATCAAGGTCGTGCTGAATACGCACCGCACACAGGGCTTCGGCACGAACCTGTTCACGCAGTTCGGCATCGATCTCGCCGAGACGAAGCTGGTGGTCGTCAAGTCCTCGCAGCACTTCCACGCCCATTTCGGGCCGATCGCGAGCGAAGTGGTGTATGTGGACACGCCCGGGGTCGCGCCGGCGAATGTCCGCTTGCTGAAGTATGAGCGCGCGCCGAAGGGCCTGTGGCCGCTCGGCACGTAAGGAATAGCGTTCGACGGGCGGGTATGGCAGACGGCTTGTTCGGCTCGGGCGCTGCGGTTAGGTAGGAAGGTGGGCGATTCAGTGCCGAAATGCTCGGCGCTACGGGCAATTGGGGGACGAATGATCCGGACCAGCGCAGCTATGCTCGGAATTCTGGCGGGCGCCAGTGTCATTTGGTCCTCGGGTAGCGTTTCCGTGTCCGCCCAATGGAGCGGTGGGGCGCCGGTATTCCAGAGCGATATCGAACGTCGGGAGCGGGAACGCGAAGCACAGCGGGCCGAGCGTCGGAAGAACTATGGCCCGACCGTCTATCCGAAGTTCATGGATGGCGGCGGGAAGCCGGATATCGCTCCGCAGGCGCCGCCGACCGTCTACCTCGATCGGGACGAGGCGCCGGGCACGATCATCGTCGATACGGGCGGTCGGCAGCTCTACTACGTGCTGCCCGGCAAGCGCGCTTACGCTTATCCGATCTCCGTGGGGCGCGAGGGCTTCGAATGGACGGGGACGGAGCGGGTGAGCCGCATTGCGTCCTGGCCCTCGTGGACGCCGCCGCCTGAAATGCACAAGCGCCAGCCCGGCCTGCCGATCACGGTATCGGGTGGTGTGATCAATCCGCTGGGGGCAAAGGCGCTGTACCTCGGCAATACGATCTATCGCATTCACGGCACGAACAACGAGCGTTCGATCGGGCGCGCGTCGTCGTCGGGATGCTTTCGCATGATGAACGAGCATGTCGTGCATCTTTCCACGCTGGCGAAGGTCGGCACGACGGTGCGGGTGGTCGCGAATTACTCGGGTGCGAATACCTCGGCGCCAATTTCGTCGATCTTCTCGGGCTTCGGTTTCGGCGCGAACGATGATCCGGCGCCGAAGCGGAAGGTGAAGAGGAAGTCGACCAAGGGCACCAAGTCCGCGAGCACGAAGTCGGCGAGCAACAAGCAGTAAACTCACACAGCCCAGCAGGCGCAACCGAGCGCACCCCAGAAGCTCTTGAGATCACCGGTCGGGACGGTGCACGACCACGCTGTCGCGTGATCGTGGTCGTGAACACCGCAGGCATGGGCGCAGCCGCAACTCGTGGCGGCGCGCTGCTGGACGGCCTGAGCGTCCCCCGAAGTACTGTTGCCCCAGGCGCCATAGCCGCCGAATGCGCGCACGGGTGACCAGTCCGGCATGGCTGGCGGTGGTCCGCCCTCGTCGAGCGCGGCAAAGGTGCCGGCGCCATAGACAACTCGGCCGCCGACGATCGTGAGATCGGCTGTGATATCGGCGATCTCCAGCTCGGGGCACTTGAAGAAGTCGCGATCGGGCACTGTGAGATCAGCGAGCTGGCCGACGACGATCTGGCCCTTCTTGCCTTCCTCGTTCGAGAACCATGTGACCTTCTCGGTCCACATACGGAGTGCGGTCTCGCGATCGAGGCAGTTGTGTTGCGGATAAATGCGCAAGCCGCCGACCGTGCGGCCGGTGATCATCCAGGCGAGCGAAACCCAGGGATTGTAGGAGGCGACGCGCGTGGCGTCGGTGCCGGCGGATACCTTCACGCCCTTGTCGAGCA
>JAEYYJ010000216.1 GCA_023430845.1 Pseudomonadota bacterium | reverse complement strand
GCCGGCTTCGCGCCGTTCGTGGGCGGTTGCGGCGTGCCCTCCGTCGGCGGTGCGTCAGCCGGCGGCGTGGCGGCAGGTGGCGCAGGCTGAGCCTGGGGTGCGGATTGCGGCGCCTGCTGCGCCATGGCCGGGGCGACCAGGAGCACGACCGCGGCGATGAGCGCAGCGATCCAAGTGCGCATGGGCGTCGAGTTCATCACTATTCCTTCTCCGGACCTGTGCATGGCCGGGCCATGCTGCGCCGGCAACGCGACGCCTCCTTGCTCAAAGCTTCAACGCATCCGACGCGACGAGCGCCGCATAACGCTGGCGCGGTCGATCAGCCGGCCGCGCTTTCCGTCGTGCCTGCGGCGGCCGTACCGAGCGTGCGGGGCGCGCGTGTGAACACGGGTTGCGACGATAATGATGGCTGCGCTGGGGGCGGCGCCTCCTCGATGGCATCGCTTGGCGTCAGGACCGGCCGTGCGGGTATGCCGGTCTCGATCACGACGTCGACCGGCCCTCCGGTCATGATCAGATGCTCGATATTGTCGCGGCGTACGAGCACGAGACGGCGCCGCCCGTCGACATTGGCATGGTCGACGACGGCCAGTCGCGGCTCCGGCCGGGGGCCGAAGAATGAAATACGCGGCGGCGATCCATTGAGATAGCCGCGTATGAACCAGACGGCACCGACCGTGATCAGTGCCAAGGCAACGCTCGAGAGCGCGTACCAGATGAAATTCGCCATTCCCCCTGCCGCGGCCTCGGCCACGCTCCCTTGACGAACCAACTCAGACGACGCAGGCCATCTGTATCAGCGCACCGCTGTCAGTCCACCGCCTCTTATTCCAGGCATGAACAGCGATTGTGGACAGCGTTAGGCAATACGCGGCGAGCAAACGAAGGACATGCGGTAGCGCTGTCCGGTTGGGTTGTCTCATGTGCGAAACGTCGCGCCACCTATAGAACGGCGTGGTGTGGCGCCGATAGCGCTTCAGAACATCTTAACGGCGTTCGGTACCTTCTGCTGTGGAAAGGCGCACCGCTGGCGCTATGTTTCATAGTCGGGGGAATACCGGTATTGCTGCACGTTCTCAGGCTACTGTCCCGCGCTCTTGTTTCGCCGAATCAGCTACGGTGGCGCCCGATGACCGGGCTCCAAGAAAAACGCAGCGAGTTCACAGCAATGGGCACGCCTTCCCGTGGCGGCGTCATTCTGGCAGCGACATTGACGCTCGCGGCAGCGCTGACGCTCGGTATTGTCGCCATGTGGTCGACGCGCGCGACTGGCCCGATCGTGCTCGGCTTCCTGTCGCTGCTCGCGGTGATCGGCGTTTTCTTCCTTTTCGGCACGGCGGCGGGGCTGATCCGCCTCAATGTCGAGGATGAGCGCGGAGATCTCACGGAGCGCGCGGCGGAGGGGCTCGACCTCGGCTTTCTGGTCACCGATGCGGCAGGACGGACGCTGAAGGCCAATCGCGCCTTCCGGCGCATCGTGGGCGAGCATTCGTCGGGTGAGCCGCGGGCGCTCGAGGAAGCCTTTGCCGTGGAGCCCGAGGCGGGGCAGTGCCTGTTCCGGCTGCTTCGTGCGGCAGAGCGCGGGGAAGCGCGCCAGGAAGAGTTTCGGATTCGTGGCCAGGACGGGCGGGCGCGTACATCGCGCTGGCTGCGCGTCACGGTGCGGCCGATACCGGCGGCGCTCGGCGGCGGTGAGGGCCAGCCGCGGACATTGTGGCAGGTGGCCGACATCACGCAGGAACACGCGCGCGTCGCCGAAACCTTGCACGGTCTCGAGACGCGGCTTGCGTATTATGACGGGATGCCGCTCGGTGTGCTGGAATTGGCGCCAGATGGCCGCATCACGGAGATCAATCGGACGCTGGCAGGCTGGCTCGGCCGTGATCCCGCGATGGATCCGGCCCATGAGCTGCGCCTCGGCGAACTTTTCGCGCCGGGCGCGGAGGCGGCGATCCGGAATGCACTCGCGGTCATGGATGGCCAGTGGGGCCGCGTCGAGACCGAGCTGGTGCGTGGTGGTGGCGGGTTCATGCCCGTGGAAATCATAGCACTGCCGTCCGCCAATCCGGCGCAGGCAGGTGCCGTTCAGCTGCTCGTGCTCAATCGGCGCACGCGCGCCTCGGCGGAAGGCGGGGCGCTCAGGAAGAACGGCGATCTCGCGCGCTTTCTCAATGCGGCGCCGTTCGGCATGGCGACGATCGCCGGCGACGGCCGCGTGCTGAATGCCAATGCGACTTTCGGGCAGCTCTTCGACGATCGGACTGCGGGGGCGATCGCGAGCGCCGCGGATATTGTCCAGCGAGTCAGCGACGCCGACGCGCGCACCGCACTGAAGCGTGCGTTCGAGAATGTGCAGAAGGGGCGGGTTGCGGGCGAGCCTGTCGAGGTGACGCTCGGTGCGGATGGCGAGTTCACGCGCCGCCTGTTCTTCAGCCCGGTGCTGTCGGGCGATGGCGAGGCCGCGGCCGTGGTCTATGTCATCGATGCGACGGAGCAGAAGGCGCTCGAGCTCAAGTACGCCCAGAGCACGAAGATGGAGGCCGTCGGCAAACTCGCGGGCGGCATCGCGCACGACTTCAACAACGTGCTGACGGCGATTATCGGCTTCTCGGATCTGCTGCTGCAGACGCATCGTCCGACCGATGCCGCATACAAAGACATCATGAACATCAAGCAGAATGCCAACCGTGCTGCGGGCATGGTGCGGCAGCTGCTTGCCTTCTCGCGCCGCCAGACACTCATGCCGGAAGTGCTGGAGCTCGGCGATGTCATCAGCGACACGAGCACGGCGCTCCTGCGCAAGCTCATCGGCGAGACCGTGCAGCTCGAAATGCGCCACGGGCGCGATTTGTGGCTCATCAAGGCGGATCGTACGCAGCTCGATCAGGTGCTGCTCAATCTCGCGGTGAATGCCAAGGATGCGATGTTGGATGGCGGCAAGCTGATCATCGCGACGCGCAATGTGGGCGAGGCCGAAACGCGGGCTATGCGCGCGGAGGGGCTCATTCCGGGCGAGTACGTCGAGCTGAGCGTGACCGATACCGGACATGGCATGACGCCGGAGATCATGGCCAAGATCTTCGAGCCGTTCTTCTCGACGAAGGAAGTGGGCAAGGGGACGGGGCTCGGCCTTTCGACCGTCTATGGCATCGTCAAGCAGACGGGTGGTTACATTTATCCCGAGAGCGTGCCGGGGCAGGGAACGACATTCCACATTCTGCTGCCGCGTTATGTGCAGACGGAGGCCGACAAGGCCGCTGCGCAGAAGCCGGCGAAGAAGGAAAAGGCGCGCGATCTCACGGGCAGCGGCCGCGTGCTGCTGGTCGAGGACGAGGATTCCGTGCGCAGCTTCGCGATCCGCGCGCTGAAGCGTCAGGGCTACGACGTGATCGAGGCGACGTCGGGTGCGGAAGGTTTGGAGAAGTTCGAGGAGGTCGGCGG
>JAEYYJ010000161.1 GCA_023430845.1 Pseudomonadota bacterium | reverse complement strand
CGTCAACAAATTGCGGCGGGTAAGCGTAATCGTTTCCTTGGACATTGCTTCCTCCTTGTCAGCTTATGATGCGTGACTTCTTTCAGCGTATGCCTGGATTTTGTTCCGATCGGGGTCGGCGACGTGGCGGCCCCGCGCCTTTCACGACCTCCTTTGGTTGAACTCGGCATTGATGCGATTGCAATCGCTCGATAGCTCTAAAGCACCCGGGGAAAGTACTCCGTCTGTGTGCAGAGTCGAGATTGAAATGCTGCGCGAGTGGGGCGGAAGCGCACGTGCGCCACCTGCAGAGGTTCATATCTCGGTGAGCGCGTACGGGACTGCACCGCACGTTCAAATCAATTGCTTGAGACGTTCGAAAGTTCTTGGGCAGAGTGCCTGGTCAGACTGCTTGACCTGAACTACGCGGCGCTCAGTGGCGCGCCGCTGTCACCCACGGGGCGGCGCAGACATGCGACGTGATGGCCGGGTCTTACCTCGAGCAGCGGCGGGTCGGTCTCCTTGCACTCGGGTAGCGCATAAGGGCAGCGGGTGTGGAATCGGCAGCCCGATGGAGGGTTCATCGGGCTCGGAACATCGCCTTGCAGGATAATGCGCTCGCGCGGCCCGTCGCTGTCGAGAACGGGTGCTGCCGCAAGCAGAGCCTCGGTATAGGGATGCAGCGGTGTGCCGAAGAGATCGGCGTTGTCGGCAAGCTCGACGATGCGGCCGAGGTACATAACGGCAACGCGATGCCCGATATGCTCGACGACCGCAAGATCGTGCGACACGAAGAGATACGCGAGGTCGAACTCCTCCTGCAGGTCGATCAATAGGTTGAGCACCTGCGCCTGCACGGACACGTCGAGCGCCGAAACCGGCTCGTCCGCGATGATCAGGCTCGGGTTCACGGCGAGTGCGCGCGCAATGCCAAGGCGCTGGCGCTGTCCGCCGGAGAACTCGTGCGGGTATTTATCCACGGCCTCAGGGCGCAGCCCTACGTGCTCGAAGAGCTTGGCAATGCGTCGCTCCAGCTCAGAACCCTGTGCAAGAGCGAAGTTGGTGAGGGGCTCGCCGACGATGTCGCCGGCCGAGAGGCGCGGATTGAGCGAGGAATAGGGGTCCTGGAAGACCATCTGCATTTCGCGCCGCTGGGCGCGGAGCTGTTCGCTGTCGAGCGCTGTGATGTCGACGCCGTTGAGCTCGATCGTGCCGGCCGTCGGCTCCTCGAGTCGCGTGATGCTGCGCGCGACCGTGGACTTGCCGCAACCGGACTCGCCGACAAGACACAGCGTTTCGCCGCGCCGGATCTCGAACGAAACGCCGTCGACGGCCTGCACGTGAGCAACGACACGCGAGAGCACACCGCGATGCACTGGAAAGTGCTTCTTGAGATCCTTCACTCTCAAAACGACTTCCGCGGCATTCATGTGGGGCTGCTCACCAGTTGATCAGAAGATGTGGCCTCGACCCGCGCGACTTCCCAGCAGGCGGCATGGTGCCGTGGGCCGTGCAACTCGAAGGGCGGCTGTTCGGCGATGCAGCGCGGGGTCGCAAAACCGCAGCGCGGCGCAAAAGCACAGCCGGGGATGGGTTCGCGCAGAGAGGGGACGAGCCCGCTGATTTCCTGCAGTCGCTCTCTCGCGCGTCCGCGTGCGCCACCGGACTTACGCCGCGGAATGGAGCCGATGAGCCCGCGCGTGTAGGGATGCTTCGGGTTGTTGAGCAGCTCGCGAACGGGGGCTTCCTCGACCATGCGGCCGGCGTACATGACGATGACCCGCTGCGCCGTCTCCGCGACGACGCCGAGATCATGCGTGATGAGGATGATCGCCGTGCCAAGCCGATCCTTGAGTTCGAGCATGAGGTTCAGGATCTGGGCCTGAATGGTGACGTCGAGCGCCGTCGTCGGCTCGTCGGCGACGAGCACCTGAGGATTGCAGGCGAGGGCCATGGCGATCATTACGCGCTGGCGCATACCGCCTGAGAGCTGGTGCGGATACTCACCGGCGCGGCGCTTGGGATCGGCAATGCGGACCAGAGAGAGCATTTCGATCGCCCGATCCCATGCCGCGCGGCGATCGAGCCGCTGATGGATGCGGAGAGATTCCGAGATCTGCTCGCCGACGGTCAACACGGGATTGAGCGACGTCATCGGCTCCTTGAAGATCATGGAGATGCGGTTGCCCCGGATGCGGCGCATCTCGCGTTCGCTTTCCGCCGTCAGCTCCGTTCCGTCGAATCGAATGGAGCCGCCGACGATCTTGCCGATCTTCGGTGGTATGAGGCCGAGGATGCAAAGAGCCGTCACGCTCTTGCCGCAGCCGGATTCGCCCACAATGCAGAGCGTTTCCCCGCGCGCGAGGTCGAACGTGACGCCATCGACCGCCCGCACGACGCCATCGCGCGTATAAAAGTGCGTGCGCAGGTCCTGCACGGAGAGGATGGCGTCGCCGTTGGTGGCGCTTGGGGCCGCGGCGGCCGTTGATGTATTGGACTTCATGAGACAGCGGCCCTTACATGCGGCGTGAGATGCGCGGATCGAGCGTATCGCGCAAGCCATCGCCGACGAGGTTGATCGCCAGCACCGTGATCGCGAGGCAGACGCCTGGAAAGAAGATGATCCACGGCGAGATCTGGAAGAACGTGCGCCCGAGCGAGATGATGTTGCCCCAGCTCGGGATCTCCGGCGGTGTGCCGGCACCGAGGAAGGAGAGACCGGCCTCCGTGAGGATCGCCGACGCGCAAACGTATGTCGCCTGCACGATGAGTGGCGCGACCGTATTCGGCAGGATGTGGCGCACCATGATCCGCCCATTGCGCGTGCCGCTGGATATGGCAGCCTCGATGTATGGCCGGCCGCGAACCGACAGCACAACGCTTCGAACGAGGCGTGCGACCCGCGGAATTTCCGGAATCGCAATGGCGACAATGACGATGAACAGGCTGGCCTTCATCAGCGTGATGAGTGCGATCGCGAGCAGGATCGCGGGGATCGCCATCATGCCGTCCATGATGCGCATGAGTATGGTGTCGACAGTCTTGTAGAACCCGCACAGCACGCCGACCACAAGTCCGATGGCAGTCGCCAACACGGCCACGCAGACGCCGATGATCAGCGAGATGCGCGTGCCGTAGATGACGCGGCTGTAGACATCACGGCCGAACTGATCCGTCCCGAACCAGAATGTCTCCGAGGGGCGCTTGAGCCGGTTGGTCGGCTCGAACTGGAGGGGATCGCCGGCGAGCCATGGTGCCAGGATGGCGATGGCCACCAGCGTCAGCAGGATGAGTGAACCGCCGACAATCGTCTTGTTGCGCCGCGCCCATTTGAGCGCGCCTTTCGACGAGGATGATGTCGCTGCTGCAGCGGGACCGGCAGTGGTGCTTGCCATGAGTGTGATCCCTACTGCCGGATACGTGGATCGAAGAAGGTGTAGCTGATGTCGATCAGCAGATTTACCAGCACCTTGACGCCTGCGAAGAGAATGATGAGCCCCTGGATGATCGGATAGTCGCGTTTGAGAATAGCGTCGACGGTGAGCCGCCCGAGCCCCGGAATGTTGAAGACGGTCTCGGTGATGACGACGCCGGAGATAAGCAGCGCAAAGCCGATGCCGATCACGGTCACGATGGGCACGGCGGCATTTTTCAGCGCATGTCTCAGCAACACCGAGGGTGTCGCAACGCCCTTCGCGCGCGCCGTGCGAATGTAGTCTTCCGAGAGCACTTCCAGCATGCTGGCCCGCGTGATGCGCGCGATGAGGGCCATGTATGTCATGCCGAGCGCGAACGCGGGTAGTGCGATCGAGCGCAGCGTATCCACGACACCGTTCGCGAGCGGGCGATAGCCCTGCACCGGCAGCCACCGGAGCTGGATGGCGAAGACGTAGATGAGCAGGTAGCCAACGAGGAACACGGGCACGGCAAAGCCGAGAACAGAGAAGCCCATCACGATCCGGTCCACCGTCGTGTCGGCCTTCCAAGCCGCGATCACCCCGAGCGGGATCGCGAAAGCCACCGCCACGGTCAGCGTCGCAATGGCGAGGACGAGCGAAGGCTCGAGGCGCTGCTTGACGAGTGCCATCACGGGCATGTTCGAAAAGATGGACGTGCCGAGATCGCCGTGCAGCAGGTTCCAGACATAGGTCCCGAACTGCTCCCAGAGCGGCCGGTCGAGACCGAGCTTGCGGCGGATGCCTTCAATGTCGGCGGGCGAGGCATCGTCGCCGGCAATGACCGCCGCGGGATCTCCCGGCGTCAGGTGCAGGAGAAAGAAGACGAACAGCGCGACGATGGCCATGACGGGGATCGTCGCAAGAAGACGGCGCACGATATAGGCGGTCATTGTTCCTCTTCGATCATCCGAGCGGGCTCAGCACCGCTCGGATTGTTGGATGACGAGGGAGGCACGGCGCCGATCGGCAGGCGCCGGCCAAGTGTCGTGTGAGGCTGCGGCCTCACTTCTTCTCTATGTTCCACATCGGCGGAACCGAGGGGACCGAGAGGACGCCCGAGATGCGGTCCGAGCGGTACGCAACCGGATTGCGCCACTGGGCGAACGAGACGTAAGGCACGAGCTCGTAGGCGCGCTTCGACAGATCGACTGCGATCTTCTTGCGGGCCTCGACATCGGGCGCGAATGCCCACTGCTTGCGAAGCTCCTCGAATTTCGCATCGCAAGGCCAGCCGAACCATGCCTTGTCGCACCCCATGCCGATGGCGACGTGCGTGATCGGGCTCGACGAACTCAGGACGGTCGTGCCGGTGATGAAGATGTTCCAGCCACCCTGCGCCGGCGGCTCCTTCTTCGCGCGGCGCGAAACCACCGTGCCCCAGTCCATGGCCTGCACGTCGAGCTTCAGGAAGCCCGCCTTGCGAAGCTGCTGGATCATCACCAGGTTGGCCGGATTGATGTACTGATGGTCGGTCGCGTGCAGGATGGTGATCGGCTCACCGTTGTAGCCGGCTTCCTTGAATAGCGCTTCGGCACGCTTCACATCGGGCGGGGCCTTGTAGTTGTCGCTGCCGGCATCGGTTTCCATGGCCACGCCGCAGCCGAAGTAGGAGTAGCAGAGGGTCTGCAGCTTGGGATCGGCCGCGATCGTGTTGAGGTAGTCGGCGTTGTTGATCAGGAGGTGCATCGCCTGCCGCGCCTTCACGTTGTTGAAGGGCGGGTGGAGGTGATTGAGCTGAATGATGCCCATCGTACCCATGGCCTTATGGGTTTCGAGCTTGATGTTCGGATCGGACTCGAGCATCGGCAGGAAGTCGGGCTGCGGGTTCTCGAGATAGTCGATCTCACCGGCGACCAGAGCGGCCTGAGCCGTCTGCGGATCGGATAGCCAGACGAACTCCACGCGGTCGACTTTCACGACCTTGCCGCCGGCATGACCGGAGGCCGGCTCCTTGCGCGGCACATAAGCCTTGAACTTCTCGTAGACGGTCTTGCTGCCGGGCACCCACTCGTCACGCTTGAAGGCGAATGGACCCGAGCCTACGACCTCTTGAATCTGCTGGGTCGGCTCGACCAGGGCTTCCTTCTCGCGCATGATGAAAGGAATGCTCGTGCCGGACTTGGCCAAGGTGTCGATAACGAGACCATAGGGCTCTTTCAGCGTCCACACGAAGCTCTTGTCGCCCTTCTCGGTGACCGATTCCGTGTAGCCGAAGAGCTGTTTGCCGGCGCCGTCGCGCTGCCCCCAACGCTTCATGGAGGCGACGACGTCCTTGCTCGTGACGGGCGAGCCGTCGTGAAACGTCAGGCCGTCGCGCAGCGTAAATGTGTAGACCTTACGGTCATCGCTCACGGTCCAGCTGTCGACCATCTGCGGCTGCGGGTTGAGATCGGAGTCGAGCGAGAAAAGCGTGTCATACACCATCATGCCGTGAATGCCGGCGATGGTCTGCGTCGTCCAGAACGGATCGAGCGTGCGCACGTCGGCGTGCATGGTGACGCGCAGCACCTTCGGCTGCTGCGCTATTGACGGTGCTGCTCCCAGCAGCAGTGCGGTGGCTGTGAGCCCCGCCATGAGTACTGAATTTCGGATGCGCATAGTCCCTCCTTGCTATGGTGGATTGTTGAAAGACGGCTAGTAGATGAGGCCCGGGCTCGTCTGCTCGTCGAGCGGCCAGATTGGTCGGTTGACTTTCTTGTAGGCGATCTTGCGGTAGTCGCGGCTGAGCGGCGCGTCGCTGTCGACGTAGAGCACGCGCTTGGCGATCGGGCCGAACCCGGCCATGAAATGGTTTGTGGATTTGACGACGAGGACGCTTTTCGACAGCGCGTCGATGCCGACGTTCGTGAAGAGTTGCGGCACGAAGGCTTGCGTCCGCTTCGTGATCAGAACGACCTCGACGCCGCCGATGCGCACGCCGGCACAATCTCCTACCGGAACGCTCGTCGGACCGAATGATTGCCAGGCGTCCGTTGCGAGGCCGATCACTTCGACCATGGCATCCACGGGCACACCGGACTGTGGGCCCGTCTTGCCGCCAAACCGCAAGGGAAATACAGCGCCGATGCCAGCATCGAAGCATAGACGCACGGCAACCGGATCCCAGATCGGTCCGACGGCCGCATTCTGTGCATCACGTGCGATCAGCTCGCGCAGGATGGTCGTGTTGTCGGAAGGCGCGCCGCCGCCGGCATTGTCCGTCGGCTCCGCGACGACGATGGGTCCGTCGTTTGCGGCCATTGCGGTTCCGACGGCGCCTCCGACGTCGAAATAGTCCGGCTGGGTCTTGCCGCGCATGCCGACCAGTTCGGTGCCGAGTTTCGTCGCAAGCGCGTCACCCTTGGCTTTGTCGCCATCGGTGATGACCAGGACGCGGCCCGAAAGCTCGGGTACATCGCCATAAGGAAAGCAGTGCGCGATCGAGATCGAGAGCACGCCGTCGCGCCCTTCCATCTCCTTGATGCCATCGACGAAGCCGCGCATCAGCGGAAAGGTTGTCGGATAGCTCGAGATCTGGCGGCAATCGTAGAGCGACATGACCGGCTTGATCTCGCCGCGGATCGTCTTGAGCGTCAGGTCCAGAACTTCCTCGGCGCGATCGACGACGTCGGTGTGCGGAAATTCCTTGTATAGGATGATGATGTCGGCGATCTCGACGCGCTTGAGCGTGAGATGGCAGTGCGGATCGAGTTCGACACCGATCACGCACTTTGGTCCGACAATGGCGCGCGTGCGCTCGATGATATCGCCCTCGACGTCGTCATAGCCGTGCGCGACCATCGCGCCGTGCAAGCCGAGAAGCACGCCGTCGAGTGGGAGGGCTGCCTTCATCTGCGCGAGGATTTCGTCGCGCATGATCTCGTAGTCCTGACGGTTGGTGGTGCCGGCCGGGCTCGCCGCGAAGCAACTCCCCTCGATCAGGATGAAGTCGTCGGCGGAGGCTCGCTGGCGCGCCACAAAAAGCGGCGCTGTGCACATTCTCGGAGCATCGGTTGGGTGTTCGCCGGGGCGCAGGAAAACAGTCTCGCGGTAGGAGGCCAGGCTTGTCGGCAGGGGCGAGAAAGTATTGGTCTCTGTCGCCAAAGTGGCGGCAAACAAGCGCATCAGTGAACTCCGGCCTCAG
The DNA here is from genome assembly GCA_023430845.1 of Pseudomonadota bacterium. GTDB lineage: Bacteria > Pseudomonadota > Alphaproteobacteria > Rhizobiales > Hyphomicrobiaceae. The sequence continues at coordinate 1,794 of JAEYYJ010000161.1, read as the reverse complement.
CAGTCGGGACATCCTCAGCAGTTCAATGATGGCATGTCCATTCGTCCGCCGCCAGGATTTCTCCTGTCTCCTACGCAGGTTTCATGCCAACGGATTCAAGGTCGTATCGCCGCGCTGCAACACGGCGCGTGAGGGACTTCGGCGGGTTGTCGGAAGAGGCGCCTCGGCGTGGTCGACGGCTCCACGGTCGCGCAGGGGCGGTGAACCTTTTTCCAGTGCATTGCGACGAAGGTGTCGGAACCGGAGAGAGGTCTCGCCGTTCCACTCACAATCGTGGGGTTCGTAGTATATGCGAGGTAAGGTCATGCGGGAGTTTCTGGCGCCAGCACTTCTTTTCGTCGGATCGCATGCGGCGATCCTGTTCGTCGCCATCCAGATGTACGCCGGGGGGCAATAGTGACCAGAACGGCCCTTATGCCATCAAATCGTGATAGCCGGGGTGGGTGGCGAGAAACTCCCTGACGAACCAGCAGTGCGGCACGACCTTCAGTCCCTGCTGGCGCATTTCATCGAGTACGCCCCGCACGAGCTTTTCACCAATGCCCTGACCACGTAAGGCAGGCGGGACTTCCGTGTGAAAGATGGTCAGAATATTGCCGTCGCGCCGGTAGTCCGCCACGGCGAGGCCGGCAGTTGTCGCAAGTTCGAAGCGCTGCCGCTCGGGATTGTCCCGGACGAGATTTCCCGCTTCGCCTTCTGTGCTCATGATTTTCCAGCCCCTTTCCTGGGAGAGATGTACCAAGTGAGCGCAGAGGCTAGCGCGCTTGGAGCGGTGGCGGAATAGGCTTCGCGCCACTTGCTCCTTCTGCTTTCCCGGTCCCCGCCGAGGGACCTATACTAGCCCGCCTATGGCGGCGCCTAGCGGAAGCTCTCAAACGGGAAATCGATCGGTCAGCATCAGGATGAGCATTGATCTTCAGCGCGTGCGCGCGGAAACACCGGGCGTGAACCATCGTATTCATCTCAACAATGCCGGCGCTGCGCTCATGCCCGCAGCGGTTCTGCAGGCGATGACGGACTACCTCCGCAGGGAGGCCGAGATCGGCGGGTATGAGGCGGCCGACGAGCACGCAGAACGCCTCAATGGCGTGTACGCGAGCGTCGCGCGCCTTATCGGTGCGGCGCCAGACGAGATTGCGCTCGCGGAAAACGCGACCGTCGCGTGGCAGATGGCCTTCTATGCCCTGGCTTTCCAGCCCGGTGACCGTATCCTCACGGCCGAGGCGGAATACGCAGCAAACTACGTCGCGTTCCTCCAGGTCGCGAAGCGGACTGGCGCGATCATCGAGGTCATACCTAGCGATGAAAACGGGGTGCTGTCGCCAGCAGCGCTCGAAGGCATGATCGATGAGCGCGTGCGCCTCATTGCCATAACCTGGGTGCCAACCAATGGCGGTTTGATCAATCCCGCAGCGGCGGTCGGAAAAATCGCGCGCAAGCATGGTATTCCCTACCTGCTCGACGCCTGCCAGGCCGTCGGCCAGATGCCGGTCGATGTCGCAGAACTCGGCTGTGACATGCTCTCGGCGCCCGGACGCAAATTCTTGCGCGGCCCACGCGGCACAGGTTTTCTCTATGTGCGCCGCGAGCTCACGCAGCGCCTCGAGCCGCCACTCATCGATCACTTCGGTGCGCCGTGGATCGCGGCGGACCGCTATGAGTTGCGCCCCGATGCCCGTCGCTTCGAGACCTGGGAGAACAACTACGCCGCACGCCTCGGCCTCGGCGTGGCCATCGACTATGCGTTGTCGATCGGCATGGATAACATCATGGCGCGGTGCCGCCAGCTCTCGG
>JAEYYJ010000145.1 GCA_023430845.1 Pseudomonadota bacterium | reverse complement strand
CCGAGGATGTCCGACGCACGCTTCTGAATGAGCTCCAGTCCAAGGCGGCGGGCGAGGTAGCGCGCAAATGCCGACTTTCCCGTGCCGGGCGGTCCGGAAAGGCAGATCGAGAAGGCGCGGGCCTGCGCGCTCACCAGTCGCTCCGCCAGAGCGGAAAGATCCTGGTCCGAGCAGACGAGCAGCGGATCGAAATCTGGAATGGCGCCCGCTTTGCGCGCAACCACACCTGATACCGCGCGGACGATGCCGAGCGCGGCACGCTCTATGGCTTCCGCGCCGCCGCCCGAGAGCTTCGCGGCCTTGAGCGCATTCTCGTAGATCGCAGGCGTTGCATCGAGGCGGCGGGCGAGTGCTTCCGCCTCGCTGGTGGAAAGTTTCAGGTCCATGCGCTCGGCGAGACGCTCGAGAATGCGCTGGCGCTGAACGGCGGGTGGACGCTTCAGCTCGATGGCGAGCGTCATGCGCCTCAGCAGCGCGGGATCGATGTTCTGCAGTTCGTTCGACGTCCAGACAATCGGCACTGGGTTCGTCTCGAGCAGGCGATTGAGATAGACCTTCGAGCCGCCGCGGTTGATGAGATGGACGGCCACATCCTCCATCTCGTCGAAGAGCAAGGCCGTGCGCTTGTGGCCACCCAGCAGCCGCTGCGAGAAGCTGATATCGGCGAGACGTTCGGAGCGGTTGGACTCGCCGTCGCCCGACGCGCCTTCTCCCGCCGCAAAAAGCGAGGCACCCGCCGCCTGTGCGGCGACCTTCGCGAGTTCCGTCTTGCCCGAGCCCGGCGGGCCGTAGAGCAGGATGTTGACGCCGGCCGCGTTGCTGTCCACGGCACCGCGCAGCACGCCGGCAATGAGATCACGGTCGGCCGTGACGTGCTCGTAGTCCTCCATGGTGACGGACGAGATGAGCGGTTCGCCGAGGAGCGCGTTGCGCATTTCCTCGAAGGAGCCGAACGTGCGCTCGAGACAGGCATTGACGCGCGAGGGAATGGCGAAACGCGCGTCGTACCCGGCGAGCGTCGTGCTTTGGTCGCGCACCTGCAGCAAACCCGCAGCGACGAGCTCGCCGCCGGACGACAGCAGCTCTTCCGTGGCGCGCGGGTGCACGTCGCAAAGGAGCGAGACGGCGCGCGTCATGGGCCCGCAGTAATCGACGGCGGAATTGGCGAGGTACTGCACCTGCTCGAAGCGAGTCGAGCAGGCGAACAAGCCGAGCAGGCGCCATGCGGCGTTCGGCAGGCCCAGAGCCTCGACGAGGCGCTCGACGTTCGTCGCCATGGGTTCCGGGCGCGGCGTTTCCTTGGCGGCCCGGTCGAGACTGACGACGACGCCATCCTTGTGCTTGGTCCAGGCCTTCTCGAACTCGGCGGGCTTGTAGGCCATGTAGCCGCCGAGCGCTTCGACGAGAGGCGGCGGCAGTGGCAGGCTCAGGACATCTGAGCGCTCGTTCAGCCAGACGAGGAGATTGCGCGCCGAACGAAGCGTCAGGTCCTGGCGGATGAGCAGACGGGTGAGGTAGCGCGCAATAAGACCGCGCTCGATATCGGTAATGATGCTCATGAAGTCTTGGTCCGTACCCGCCGGCTGAAAATCAGTGATTGGTGCTCTTTGTTACGCTAGGGGGTGGGCTGCAGAACGGCAATGTGGCTGTTGGGCGAGGCGGTTGGAGCCAAACAGGCAAGTTCTGCTTGCGCTTGTGCGCTGCACCAGCCATTTCTTGCCCCACGGGCTACCGGCCCGCTGATACAACCCGGACGGCAACCCTCACCTTGGGCGTCGCATGAGCTATTTTCCCGATCACCTCGCCGACCGCTACCGCCGCTTCAAGCTGCGCCACTTCATCCCGCACCAGGACGACTACGAGCAGCTCGCCAGTCACGGGCAGAGCCCAGAGGTCATGGTCGTGAGCTGTTGTGACAGCCGGGTCGAGCCCGAAGCGGTGTTCAGCGCCATGCCGGGCGAGCTGTTCGTCGTGCGGAATGTCGCGAATCTCGTGCCGCCCTACGAGACGGACGGCAAGTTTCACGGCGTGAGTGCGGCGCTGGAGTTCGCGGTGCTGAACCTGCGCGTGAAGCACATTGTGGTCATCGGCCATTCGAGCTGCGGCGGCGTGCGGGCGTGCATTGAGCATGATGCAGCCCAGCAGACGGAGGCAGAATTCATCGCCAACTGGATGTCCATGCTGGACGGCGCGCGCGACCGGCTTATGGCTCAGAGCGTGGGCCGCCCCATGCCGGAGCTGCGCGCCGATCTGGAGCGCGAAGGTGTGAAGGTCTCGCTCGCGAATCTCCGCACATTCCCGTGCGTGCAGACGCTCGAAGGGAAGGGCCGTTTGGATCTCCACGGCGCTTACTTCGACATCTCGAGCGGCCAGCTCTCCGTTCTCAATGAGGCGACCAACCAGTTCGTCCCGCTCTGATGCTGCCTTCAAATCGTCCCGAGACCGCCGAAGTCAGCCCTCAAAGCAACCTCTCCCCAGTCTGTATCAAGTAACGTGCGAGCGTGTGCGTATGGCCACCCTGCCTGACCTGCCGAAGACCGAGATTGCCATCATCCAGATGACGAATGCGTTTCGCCGTGAGCAGAAGCTCGGCACGCTTTCCTCGAACAAGCAGCTTGCCGCCGCAGCGCGCGCCTATGCGGCCTATCTCGCGAAGACGGGTGCGCTTTCGCACTCCGCGGATGGCCGCAGCATGGATGCGCGCGTGAGGGCGCAGGGCTATCGCTTCTGCTGGCTCTCGGAGAACCTCTCCTGGCGCCGGGAGCCCAAGGGCTATACGACGAGCGCCCTTGCCGGGACGGTGGTGACAGGATGGAAGAATTCGCCCGGCCATCGCGCCAACATGGCGTCGCCGAAGGTGACGCAGATCGGTGTCGGTGTGGCGCGCGCGCCAGGAGCAACGCCGCAGTACTATTCCGTCCAGATCATGGGCCGCCCGCCGGGTAAGGGCTGTCCCGAGGTGCCGCGCCGCTAGGCCACAATCGCGCCTTTCGCGGAACATGACCCCCGGCGTATAGTCCTGCCCGCTCGTGATCGCACGGAGGCTGCCTCATGCCTGAAGTCGCGCCCAAGACCCTTGTCCAGCAGCAGTTCGGCGCCAATGCCGCGGCCTACGCAACGTCGGTCGTGCACGCCAAGGGCGCGAGCCTCGCGCGTCTCGTCGATCTCGTGAAGCCCGGAGCGGACTGGGCCGTGCTGGATGTGGCAACTGGCGCGGGGCATACGGCACTTGCCTTCGCACCGCACGTTCGCGAGGTGATCGCGAGTGACCTCACGCCCGAGATGCTGGAGGAGACCGCCAAGCTCGCCGCGTCCAAGGGCTATGCCAACGTGACGACCGCCGCGGCCGATGCCGAGCGGATGCCGTTTCCCGATGCGCGTTTCGATCTGGTGACGTGCCGCATCGCGCCCCATCACTTCCCCGACATTCCCGCATTCCTCCGCGAAAGCCGGCGCGTGCTAAAGCCCGGCGGGACGTTCGCGCTCGTCGATAACGTCTCGCCGGACGCCGAGACGACGCCGGGCTATCCCGCGGCGGATCTGCTCGCCGCCGCCGATGCCTACAATGCCTTCGAGAAAAAACGCGATCCTTCACACGGACGCGCATTGCCGACAGCGGAGTGGACACGCGAGATCGCCGCTGCCGGCCTCGAACTCGTACATACCGAGCACGCGCCCAAGTCCATGGACTTCGCGACATGGTGCAAGACCATGAATGTGCCTGAACCAACTGTCGCCGAGCTGCGCACCATGCTGACGGATGCGAAGGGCGCGTTTTCCGCTTTCCTCAAGCCGACATTTGATGGCGAGAAGATCGGCTTCACACTCGACGAGCTGATCGCCATTGCCCGTAAACCTGCCTGAACCTTGGAGTGCCTCGATGCTGAACTTCTGGGATGCGAGCTGGGGGCTCGATGAACGCTTGTGCCCCTGTGATGTGTATTTCGCCGAGTATCTCGAGGAGAAGGGCGTGAAGGGCGCCTCGATCTTCCATTTCGGTACGGGTAGCCATCACATTCTGGGTCTGCGGACGGCGGAGAACGGTTCCAACAACGCCGTGCTCGGCATTACCGCGTCGCCGGGTGAGTACGAGGCTTATATCAAGCTGCTCATCGAGAAGCCGCGGCTCGGCGCGACCTACAAGGCCTACTTCGGCGATATCTATCAGCTCGATCCACGCCTGCTGCCCAAGCTGGACTACGTGACTAACTTTCATGCTTGCGAGTTTCGCACGGAGAAGAACGACGCCTATGGCGCGCTGACTGATCTCGAAATGACGCTCGTTCTCGCGGATGCCCTGAAGCCCGGAGGCGAGATGCATTTCTACACGGGGTCAGACGGCTATAAGGCGACCACCGCAGTCATCGAGGACTTGAAAAAGGCGCGCGGCTTCACCGAGACAGATGCCTTCAAGACGCTGCGCATTTTCACCAAGCCGCGCTGACGCAAAGGAACGTGACGTTGGACAAGCCGAAGTGGCAGCCGAGCACGATCGCCGCGCAAGCGGGCGGTGCGATCGATCCCGTGACGGGCGCGATCGTACCGCCGATCCAAATGGCGTCCACGTTCGAGCGCGATCCCGATAACGCCTACCGCCGCGGCTACATCTACGCGCGTCCCGATAACCCGAACGTGCGGCAGGCCGAGAGCGTGCTGCAGGCGCTGGAAGGGGCTGCCGCGTGCCTGCTCATGGGCTCGGGCATGGCTGCGGCGACGATGGCCTTTCTCGCGCTCGAACGACCGGCGCATGTGGTTGCGCCGGAGGTCATGTACTGGGCGCTGAAAGGCTGGCTCGCTAATACGGCACCGACGCTCGGCATTGAAGCCACCTTCGTCGATGCGACGAGTGTGGATGCGATCCGTGCGGCAATCCGGCCGGGCAAGACGCGCATGGTCTGGATAGAAACACCGGCCAATCCACTCTGGGGCATCAGCGACATCGCGGCCATCGCAGAAGCGGCGCATCAGGCGGGCGCGCTGCTCGGTGTCGACTCGACGGTCGCGACGCCCGTGTTGAGCCAGCCGATCGCGCTCGGCGCCGATATCGTCATGCATTCGGCGACCAAGTACCTCAATGGCCATTCCGACATCATCGCCGGTGCGCTTTGTTTTGCGCGAGAGGATGCACTGCTGGATCGCGCGAAGAGCCTGCGCTCTGGCCTTGGTGCGGTGCTCTCTCCCTTCGAAGCCTCGCTGTTGTTGCGGGGCATGCGCACGCTGCACGTGCGCGTCGCGCATCAGTCAGCGGCAGCGATGACCATCGCGCGGCATTTCGCGGCCGATCGGCGCGTCGCCGAAGTGCTCTATCCGGGATTGCCGGGCCCCGGCCATAACGTGGCGGCCAAACAGATGCGCGGCGGCTTCAGCGGTATGCTCTCGATCCGTGTTGCGGGTGGCGAGTCTGCCGCGATTGCCGTTGCCGCACGGGTGAAACTCTGGAAGCGCGCGACGTCGCTCGGCGGCGTCGAAAGTCTCGTCGAGCATCGCGCCAGTGTGGAAGGTGCCGGTACGCCCTGCCCGCCGGACCTGCTGCGGCTCTCGGTCGGTTTAGAGGATCCGGCCGATCTCATTGCCGATCTGGATCAGGCATTGGGTTAGGAGGCTACAGGCGGTGCTCGCGATTTTGGCTGCCCTTCTTCTCACCCGCCTTGCGTAGCAACCGCAGCCTGCGCATCAGCACGTACACGCTCGACCATGGAGTTGAGGCCGTTCGAGCGCTGGGCAGTCAGGTGGTCGGAGAGGCCTAGCTCGCCGAATACGGCGCGGGCATCGGTGTCGAGCACCTCCTCCGCCGACCGACCGGCATAGAGCGAGAGCAGGATGGCAACGAGGCCTCGCACGATATGGGCATCGCTGTCGCCCTGCATGTCGAGCACAGGCGCGCCGCTAGATCCCGCAGGCCAGCGCGTCGACAGCCAGACCTGACTGACACACCCACGCACCTTGTTCTCCGGTGTCCGCTGCGCTTCGTCGAAGGCGGGGAGCGTGCGGCCGAGCTCGATGACATAGCGATACCTGTCCTCCCAATCGTCGAGGAGGGCAAAGTCTGCGCGAATGTCGTCCAGCGTCGTCATTGGGGGGTCCAGCCAACTGTCGGGTGCTGCTGTCCTACACGTGGTGTGTCGGCAGCTCAAGGCAAGGCAGAGCAAGGTGATGCCTCGGGAACCTTTTGTGCGGGATACGGCTTATCTGCAAAGAGACTGACTGTGCTGGCCCAAGTCCCGAACTGGCAGCGCGTGCGTAGAACTGAACAATTGTGTGAAAAAGCAACGCCCTATGATTCGGGGCCGCAGTCCGCGGGCAAGCGAGCGCCATGCAACCGCCGTGTTTCCGTGTGCTGATGGGCTAAGCGCGATGTCCCCTGTTCGATGAGGGCGCTTTGACATGCGAGAAGAGACTTCCCACGAGCTGGATACGTCCGCGATCCATATGCTCCATCGGGCCAGCCAGGCTGCGGACGAGTTGTTCGCCAGCGAGACGTCGGGCGCCGACCTGACGCCCCGACAGTTTGCCGTGCTTGCCGCGCTCGAAATGCTCGAGAGTGCGAGCCAGACGCAGATCGTCGAGGCAACCGGGATCGACCGCTCGACGCTGGCGGATATCGTCAAGCGACTCGTGAAGCGCGGCCTGCTCAACAGGCGTCGTTCACGGTCCGACGCACGCGCCTACGTCGTGCGGTTGACGCCCGACGGCCGGGCTGCACTGGTGGCCATCAAGCCCGCCGCGCGGCGGGTCGAAGAGCGCCTGCTGCAGCAGGTGGAAGGTGCACGCCGCGAGGATCTGATCGCCGCACTCGAGGCCATTATCGGTGGTCTCGGCGCGACCTCTACGTCCAAGGCGGCGTAGCCGAACGCCAGAGGCGATGGATTACGACGGCAGCACGCGGTCGAGGATGCCGCGAACGTCGGCCGCCTCGAGCCCCTGCCCATAAAGCTGTCGCGGTGCGCCGGCGATCCGCGTCGCGATAAAGGCATCGGCTATGGCGGCGGGGCTGTTTGCGCGCAGCAGCGTGGCCGCGGCCAGCACGGCGAGGCTTTCAGAGATCTGACGGGCGCGGGCTTCGATGGCCTGCGGATCGCCGAGCCAGTTCCGAATGCGCGCGCACGCAGCCGTGAGTGTCGCGTCACCCCCTGAAGTAACCAAGATTTCGTCGAGTACGTGCTCGATCGCATCGGGCTCGCGCTGCACGACGCGCAGCATGTCGAGCGCCATGACATTGCCCGAACCTTCCCAGATTGCATTGACCGGAACCTCGCGATAAATGCGCGCGAGAAGCCCATCCTCGACATAGCCGTTTCCGCCCAGGCACTCCATGGCCTCATAGACGAGCGCCGGAGCGAGCTTGCACACCCAGAGTTTGGTCACGGGCGTCATAAGCCGCACCCAGGCGCGCTGGCGCGCATCGCTCCGCGCTTCGTCCACAGCATGTGCGAGCCGGAATGAAAGAGCGGTCGCCGCCTCGACGTCGAGCGCCATGTCGGCCAGCACCTGCGCCATCAGTGGCTGATCGACGAGGCGGCGCTGGAAGACCGTGCGATGGCGCGTGTGATGGAGCGCATTGGCGAGTGCGAGCCGCATGAGCCCTGCCGAGGAGACGGCGCAATCGAGCCGCGTTGCGGAGACCATCTCGATGATAGCGGGAACGCCCCGTCCCTCGTCACCGATGAGCCAGCCCTCCGCGCCCTTGATTTCCACTTCGGACGAGGCGTTCGAACGGTTGCCGAGCTTGTCCTTGAGGCGCTGGAAGTGAAGTGCGTTGACCGAGCCATCGGGGAGGAAGCGCGGCACGAGAAAACAGGAAAGGCCGCCCGGGGCCTGCGCAAGAACGAGGAACGCGTCGCTCATCGGCGCCGACATGAACCACTTGTGACCAATGAGGCGATGTGTGCCGCTGCCCGCGCCGGGTGCGATGGGCTCAGCCGTTGTGGTGTTGGTGCGCACATCCGTGCCGCCCTGCTTCTCGGTCATGCCCATGCCGAAGGTGACCGAGGCTTTCTCCGGAGCAGGCCGGAAGCTCGGATCATAGGTGCGGGAGAGCATGCGCGGGAGCCATTCGGTCGCTAGATTCGGCGCGAGGCGCAGTGTCGAGATCGCCGCGTGCGTCATGGTCACGGGACAGCAGTGGCCGGCCTCCATCTGCGCGGCCATGTAGAAGCCGGCGGCACGGGCGACTTGAGCGCCAGGGCGCGGCGCGCTGCCGGGCACGGCGAGATGTTCCCAGGTGCTGCAGTGAAGGCCGGCGGTGAAGCTTGTCGTGAGGCATTCGTGATAGGCCGGATGAAACTCGACGATGTCGAGCCGGCGGCCCTGGCGGTCATGGGTTCTGAGGCGCGGTGTGTGTTCATTGGCGAGGCGGCCGCGCTCAAAGGCTTCCTTGCTGCCGAACGTCGATCCGAGGGCGCTCAGCGATGCGGCGGCGTCGGGCGCGTAGTGAGCCACCACCATGCGGAGAGGCGCGTCGTCGGTAAAGAGATTGCGGCCCTCAAACGGGGGCGATTGGTTGAAGATCTCGTGTGTCGAGAACTGTGCGGGCATGATGGCCTCCCCGCAATCCATGGTGCCATGCCGGCGTTGCGCCCTCGCGCGTGCCGGCGACAGGGGCGAAGCCTCGCACTGCACGATATCGACGACAAGGGCCCGAACTGGGGCCCCTGAAGAGACTCAGCGCCGCTTCGTCGCCAGGCAGCCCTTGAGGCAGCGCTGCAGCTCGGCGTCGCAGCGGGGTGAGCCGCGGGTCGCAATGCGACACTGGTTGTGGCGCTGACGGCAGAGGCTGGCGCAGGAGGCCTCGGCTATGACGATCGGCGCCGCTTCAAGCGCCGTCTCTGCTGGCGGCCGCGGCTGCTCAGCCACTGCTGAAGAGGGCAGGAGAAGGAACAAGGCGGCAATCAAGGCTGCGCGTCGTCTCATCATGAACCTGTTCGCGGGCGCCGCTTCGTGACGCGTGGCGTTCCTATAACTATGCCAGCAGAAGGCGATATCTGGAGCAAAAGACTCGAGCGGCTCCTAGAAAACGGCGGCCGTGATGTGCGTCCGCAATTCGGAGGGATCGGAAGCGCCGCCCTGAGGTCGCTTCCGGGGATGCGAAATGACATGCGCGCAGGACGGATGCGCCCGCGCAACTGAAGACTCTGGAAATCGGTGACGCAGATCTCTCAGCCAGCCGAGTCACCATACCCCGGAGGCCATGAACACAGCCTGAATTCATATGAGCCGGGGCATTAAGTCTTGCCGAACAGGCACATAGACCTATGCGAGAATGATGGAGCCAATAGGGGGTTGCGGAACAACTACAGAACATTTATGGTGTTCCCGGTTTGTACGGTCAAGTCGAGTGCGGCAGGGTATTGGTCGCAGCAGTGTGCACCCCGATTCGGGAGCAGCACCGGGATCGAAATGGAGAGCTCATGCTGACCGCGAAGCAGAAGGAACTGCTCCTGCTCATTCATCATCGCGTGCAGGAGACGGGCGTCCCGCCTTCGTTCGAGGAGATGAAGGAAGCGCTCGACCTCAAGTCGAAGTCGGGCATTCATCGGCTGATCACGGCGCTCGAGGAGCGTGGCTTCATCAGGCGCCTGCCGCATCGCGCGCGCGCCCTCGAGATCGTCAAGCTGCCCGAGGCCCTTCAGGAGGAAGCACCACCACCTGTGCAAAGGGCGCCCTTCCGACCGCAGGTCATCGAGGGGGGGCTTGGTAACGGATCGGCGGCCATGTCTCAGCCCGATGCCGGTTTGGCCGTGCCGATGATGGGCCGAATTGCTGCGGGCGTGCCGATCAGTGCCATTCAGGATCATAGTCAGGATGTGCTCTGTCCTCCCGACATGATTGGTGCCGGGGAGCATTTCGCACTGGAGGTGGTCGGCGATTCGATGATCGAGGCCGGCATTCACGACGGCGATACGGTCATCATCCGGCGCGCCCATACGGCCCGCGACGGCGAGATCGTCGTGGCATTGGTCGAGAAAGAGGAGGCGACGCTCAAGCGCATCTACCAGCAGGGCGGAAAGGTCTCGCTGGAAGCCGCCAATCCGAATTACGAGACCCGTCATTTCGGCCCCGATCAAGTCGAGGTGCAGGGGCGCCTGGTAGGCTTGATCCGGCGCTACTGAGCGCGCAAGGTGCGGAGCGGCCGCGTGGCCGCGCCATCATGCTCCGGGAAGTTTGCATCATGAGCGATCTGCCGAAGGCCGTCCGTATCAACGAGGAGGGGCCGCGAGAAGGCTTTCAGATCGAGAAGGGGCCAATTCCGACGCCGCACAAGATCGCGCTGATCGACAGCCTCTCGGAGACAGGCCTCAAGCAGATTCAGTGCGTCTCTTTCGTCAATCCGAAGAATGTCCCGGGCTGGGCCGATGCCGAGGCGGTCACGGCGGGCTTCAAAAAGCACGAAGGCGTGAGCTACACGTGCCTCTGGCTCAATGACAAAGGCTTCGAGCGCGCCATGGCCTCTGGCCGCTACGACATGGCGGGGCGGATCTCGCTCACGGCCTCCGAGACTTTCGTCAAGCGCAATCAGAACCGGACGCTCAAGGAGAACTACGACGCGCAGTCGGCGTCGATCGCGCTCTACAAGGCGCATGGCTTGGCCGTAGAGAAGGCCTCGATCATGGCATCCTTCGGATGCAATTTCGAAGGCGACATGCCGACCGATCGTCTGCTCGGCTTTGTCAGTCAGGTTCTCGAGATCGCGGCCGCCCATGACCTCACGATCAAGACGCTGTCGCTTGCCGACACCATGGCCTGGGCGACGCCGGCGACGATCAAGCGACTCGTCGGTGCAGTGCGCGGGCGTTGGCCCGATCTCGAACTCTCGCTCCATCTCCACGATACGCGCGGCATGGGGATCGCCAATGCCTATGCCGGCCTCGAGATGGGCGTCGCGATGTACGATGCGGCCGTGGCCGGGCTCGGTGGCTGCCCCTTTGCGGCCCACAAGAGCGCAGCCGGCAACGTCTGCACCGAGGACCTCGTCTTCATGTGCGAGGAGATGGGAATCGCAACTGGGGTCGATCTCGCGCGTCTTGTCGAGACGGCGCTGCTCGCGGAGGAGATCGTCGGCCACCCGCTCCCGGGTTCCGTCAAGGGTGGCGGGACGTTGCAGCGCCTGCGCGCCCAGATTCGCGCTGCCAAGGCCGCCTGATCGGCGTGATTGGGTGAGCTGCGATAGGATGGTGCCGCGTGCCGTGGGGCTATGCGTGCTCGGCTCTTGCCGGGTGACGGCGATCGTCCCAGTATGCGGACCGGACAGGCGCCCGATGCGGTGCGTGAGAGGCCACTCCACGCCCCCGGCGCTGCTTTGACAGACATACAACGACATGAGCCGGCAATGACCCCGATCTCAGCTCTTCAGACAACTGCCGAAGCTCTCATGGCCAAGGCCGCGATCGAGATCCCGGACGATTATCTCGGAGGTCTGCGCCAGTGCGCGAACACCGAGAAAGGCGATCTCTCCGCTTTCGTCATCCAGGCCATGCTCGAGAACTACGAGGCGGCCAAGGAGGACCGGCGTGCGATGTGCGGCGATACGGGCGTGCCGCGCTGGTATGTGAAGATGGGTAACGACGCGCGCATCGAGGGCGGACCGGTAGCGCTGGAGACGGCGCTGCGCCGCGCGACCGCCAATGCCACGCGCTCGATCCCGCTGAGGCCGAACCGCGTGCACCCGCTCTGGCGCACGGACCACGACAACAACTGCGGCATTGGCGCCCCCGAGATCGAGTATTCCTTCCATCCTGAAGGCGACTGGATCGATCTCACGACCGTCCACAAGGGCGGCCTGTTCGGCTCGGATTACCGAATGCTGTTTCCGGGCGACGGCATCGACGGCATCAAGCGCTTCTATCTCGACACGCTCATCGCATTCGGCAAACGCGGCCTCGCCTGCCAGCCGGCAATCGTCGGCGTCGGTCTTGGCGGGTCGAAGGACATCTCCGTGGTGCTCGGTAAGCAGGCGGCGTGCCTGCGCACGGTCGGCGACCGCAATCCCGATCCGAAGGTTGCCGCGCTCGAAGAGGAATTGAAGGAGATCGGCAACTCGATCGGCATGGGTGCTATGGGCTTCATGGGCTCGAGCATGGTCGTCGATTGTCATATCGAGGTCGGCTATTGCCACACGGGCGGGATGCCCATGAGTGTGCATATGTTCTGCCTCTCCTCACGGCGTGCGACGGCGCGCATCCACCCCGACGGGCGCGTCGAATTCCGCACGGACCCGCTCTGGTTCACGGACTACATGCGCCGTAGCGGTGTCGAGTGGGACGGGGCCCCCGCCGAGCGCATCGAGGCAGCGGAGTAGCTTCAGGCCGGCCCGCCTTCAGGCGCGCTCGTCTGGCTCATGATCCAGTCGAGGAAGGGCGGCGCGCCACGCGCAATGTCGAGGACGACGAGGGCCGGATTCTCGTAAGGGTGCAGGCCGCGTACGGTCCGGATGATCGGAGCGGCCAGCGTTGCGCGCGATTTGATGATCATTGCGCATTCTTCGTCCCGCTGGCGCTTCCCTTCCCAAACGTAGATGGCGATCATTCCCGGCAGGATGTTCACGCAGGCAGCGAGGCCATCGTCGACCAGCTTCCCGCCGATGCGCTCCGCCACCTCGCGAGACGGGAACGTCGCATATACCAGGATCGGCTTATCTTGTTCCATTGCTTGCGCCCGCCTTCCTGCGCCCTCTAAAGTGCGCCGCGCGCCCCGCGTGCCGCTTCCGGCATGGTAAAAGGCTCGGCGCATGGATGGAAGCCGATGGCCGAAAGCGCCCCGAAATTCGACCGGATCGCCTTCGTGGCAAGCGACGTCGCTGAGGCGCGGAGCGCGCTCGACCGCCTCGTTGCGCTGTACGGCAATGCCGCGCCGGGTGAGGCCGATGCCATAGTAGCGCTCGGCGGCGACGGCCTCATGCTGCAGACCCTGCATCGCTTTATGCGCGACCGCATCCCGATCTACGGCATGAACCGTGGCTCGGTCGGCTTCCTGATGAACGAATTCAGCGAGCACGACCTCATCGGGCGGCTTCAGCGGGCCGTCGTGACGCGCATCCACCCGCTTGCCATGATGGCGGTCGATGCGGAAGGCCGGCGCCACCAGGGCCTAGCGATCAACGAGGTGGCGCTCTTTCGCCAGACGCATCAGGCGGCAAAACTCGTCCTGTCGGTGAACGGGCAGGTGCGGCTTCCCGAGCTCATCTGCGATGGTGTGCTGGTTGCGACGCCTGCGGGATCCACGGCCTACAACCTCTCGGCCTATGGTCCGATCATTCCGATCAACGCGCAGCTCCTGGCGCTCACGCCGATCAGCCCGTTCCGGCCGCGTCGCTGGCGCGGCGCGCTCGTCGCCAACACGGCGCGCATCGGTATCACTATCCAGGAGCCGGAGAAGCGGCCCGTGAGCGCTGTCGCGGACAATCTCGAGTTCCGCTCGGTCGTTCAGGTGGAAATCTCGCAGGCGTCGGACATCGATCTCCACATGATGTTCGATCCCGGCCATGATCTCGACGAGCGCATTCTGTCGGAACAGTTTCGCTATTGATCCTGCTGGCGGCAACGAGCGTGCGGGGCTAATCCGTAGCGCTAGCGGATTCAGGCATTAAGCAAGAGAATAGGACGGAATTCCTGCGACTTGCCGCAGGAGCTTCGCCGCGCCATGCAATCCGGCGGCACACGGAGAACCGGGACGGAGACATTCATGGCTGGACTGCACTTCGAGGAGTTCGAGGTCGGGCAGGTATTCGAGCACGCGATCACGCGGACCGTGACGGAGATGGACAACATGATGTTCTCCTGTCTCACGCTCAATACGCAGCCGCTCCACATCGATCATCACTTCGCTGCCAAGACCGAGTGGGGCAAGCCTCTCGTCAACAGCCTCTTCACGCTCGG
>JAEYYJ010000137.1 GCA_023430845.1 Pseudomonadota bacterium | reverse complement strand
GCACCATTGCAGCGACTGGAAAACCGTTGCGCTCCATGACGTAGCCGATGCAACCGAAAGCAGCGACTGTCAGCACGGCGAAGAGGTTGTTGCCGATCGCGAACGCGCCGACCGCGCAGAGCACGATGATGATCGGCATGATGGCCGAGCGCGGCGCCCTGAGGATGTGGCTCGATGCGCGTATCATCATGATACCGAGGGGGATCATGATGATGTTGGCCATGATGAAGATGATGTACAGCGCGTACATACTCGAGGCCTGCTCGGTGAAGAGCGTCGGGCCCGGATTGAGACCCTTCATGTAAAGCACGCCGATCGCGATGGCAGTGATCGTGTCGCCCGGAATGCCAAACAGCAGTGCCGGCACCCAGCCCGAGGCGAGACTCGAATTGTTGCTCGCGCCGGACTCGATCAGACCTTCCGGATGCCCCGTGCCGAATTTCTCCGGCGTTCTCGAGAAGCGCTTCGAGATCGAGTAGCTGACCCAGGCGGCGATGTCCGCACCGGCTCCGGGCAAGACGCCGATCATGACGCCAACTGTATTCCCGCGAAGCTGCTGCTTTGGATACTCCTTGGTCAGGGCCCATTGGCCGGCGAGAATGCTGCCGAGGCGGCGCCGCTCCGGCGGGGGTGGCTCGGCCGAGAGCATCGCCCGCATGACTTCGGACACGGCGAAGACACCGACGAGAGCCGGGATGACATCGACGCCGCCGAGAAGATTGGTGCTGCCGAACGTGAAGCGCGGCGTGCCGGCCGGGTTCTCGATACCGATGCACGAGACGAGCAACCCGAGCAGCATGCTCGCGATTGCCTTTGCAGGCGACGAGCGCGAAACGATGGTCGCGCACATGAGCCCGAGGAAGGCGAGCCAGAAGTACTCGAATGTCGAGAAGCGGAGTGCCATGTTGGCGAGCGGCGGCGCCAGCGCCATCAATGCGAGCGTGCCGAAAATGCCGCCAAGCGCGCTGAACCACAGGCCGATGCCGAGCGCCAGCTCCGGTTTGCCCTTGCGTGTCATGGCGTAGGCTTCGTCGGTGTAGGCAGCCGACGCCGGCGTTCCGGGAATGCGGAGCAAGGCGCCCGGGATGTCGCCTGAGAAGATCGCCATGGCCGAGGATGCGATAATGGCGCCGATGGCCGCGATAGGCGGCAGGTAGAAGGTGATCGGCACCAGCAGCGCCGTCGCCATGGTTGCCGTGAGGCCCGGTATTGCGCCGACGACCATCCCATAGATCGACGCGAGCAGGATTGCGATGAGAACGTCCGTCTGGAAGACGAGCCCGAAGGCCAGCGCGATGTCGTTCATGGCAGTCCGATCCACGGAAGGGGGAGCAGGCCGGACGGCAGCGGCACGCGCAGCAGCTTCGAGAACACGAGATTGATCACCAGAGGGCCAAAGATCGCGACCGGAATGGCAAGGCGCAGACGCGCACCGAGCGCGAGCGATGAGACGAGCACCACGATGGCGGATGTCGGGAGGAAGCCCCAGCGATCGACGACATAGGCATAAAAGATCAAGAGCGCCGGCGGAATGAGCACTTTCAGCTCGAGCCACCGGCTGGGCTTCGGCGTATCAGCGTCGGGCGCATCCTCGACGTGCTCCGCCAGACGCGCGAGTTCGGCGTCGGCATCCTCTTCGTAACGGCGGCCGACCCCCGCGGCGATCAAGGCGCCGCAAATCGCGAGACTGCCCCCGACGACCATCGGGAAGACCTCGGGACCGATCTCCTGGCCGGGCACGGGCGGCAAACGCGAACCTGCGTATGCAGCGATGCTGCCAAGGCCGACGAGAAACAGCCCGGTAACACGATTGGAAAGTTGCATGAGATCGGCGGGGGCGTTTCCTTGGAGCAGGGAAAGTCGGGCCCGCGAATTCTCGCGAGCCCGGATCGATCGGCTCAGCCCTTCTTGGAGAGCCCGGCGGCCTTCATGGCGACGCCCATCGACTTGTTGCCTTCGGCCATGAACTTGGCGAAGCCTTCGGCATCCGCCCACTTCACGCCGAAGCCGCGGCTGCTCATGAAGTCGAGGAACTCTTTCGACTGGTTGACCTTCTGGAGCGCCGCTGTGAGCTGCTTGGCGATCTCCGGGTTGAGCCCCTTCGGAGCCACGAAGCCGCGCCATGCGCCGGTGTTATAATCGACGCCCATTGCTTCCTTGAGCGTCGGCACATCCTTGAAGGCGGGATTGCGCTCGGCTGCCATCACGGCGAGGCTGCGCGCCTTGCCGGCTTCGATGATCGCGCGCGCTTCCGGCACCGAACAGGTCACGAGGTCGAGACCGCCAGCGGCGAGATCCTGCATGGACGGCGCCGCACCGTTGAGCGGTACCCAGCGCACGTGATCGGGCTTGAGGCCCATGGCAAGCAGCCAGCCGACGAGAGCGAGGTGCCAGATGCCGCCCTGGCCCGTGCCCGATGCCTTCATCGAGCCATGCGGAGAGGCCTTGATCGCGTCCGCCAACTCGTTGACAGTCTTGTAAGGGCTCGAAGCGTTGACCTGTATGCCGGGTGGGTCCTCGTTCATCAGCGCGAGCGGCGTGTAGCTCTCCGGCGTCAGCTCGGTCAGTCCCTGCCAGTGCATCATCGAAATCTCGACGGTGACGATGCCGAGCGTGTAGCCGTCCGGCTGACCCGCCGCGATCGCGGCATGGCCGACAACGCCCGAGCCGCCCGTCCGGTTGACGACGTTGACCGGCTGCTTCAGCTCTTTCTCGAGCACCGCCGCCACGATTCGTGCCGTGGCATCCGTTCCGCCGCCGGCCGCCCATGGGCAGATAAGTGTAATGGGACGTGACGGGTAGGCTTGGCCAAATGCCGGGCCGGCGCCGATTGCTGTCGCGGCTGCAAGAGCACCGCCACCCGCGAGTACCTCGCGGCGTGTACGTGTCGTCATCGTTCATTTCCTCCATTTGATTTTATTTTATTGCGTCGAGGATAGCGAAAGGACTGAAACGGCGCCAGCTCTCCCTTTGCGCTTTCGCGCCCCAATTCGGCTGAGCCCATGGGGTGCGGGGATCATCACGGTCGGAATGGCGCATGTGCGTTTCGCAGGCCCC
>JAEYYJ010000061.1 GCA_023430845.1 Pseudomonadota bacterium | reverse complement strand
GTTCGCGTTATGCGCGGGGCGCTTGGATCAGAAGCGCGTGCTCGCACCGAAGCGGAAGACCTGCTCCTTGTCGAACTCTTCCTTGATCAGTGCCCAGCCGAAGTCGCCGCGCAGTGGACCGAGTGGGGAGTTCCAGAGGAGACCGAAGCCTGCCGACACACGGATATCGGACGAGTCCTGCAAATCAGCGCCCAAAGAGTTTTTCACAGACTGGGACACACCGAAGACCGAGCCGGCATCGACGAAGACGGCACCAGAAATTCCGAGTTCATCAGGCACCAATGGGATCGGGAAGCGGACCTCAGCGGTGCCGACGTAGTAGGTGTGACCGCCGAGACTATCATCGGTAATCGCGTCGCGAGCACCCAGGCCGATACGGTCGAAGCCGCGAATGGTCTCACCACCCTTATAGAACTGGTCGAGCAGACGGACCTCGTCGCCGCCCCAGCCCATGATATGCCCACCCGCCACGCGTCCGACGAACGTGATCCGCTCGGTGATCGGATAGTAGTATCGGGCTTCACCCTGGAAGCGCACATACTGCACATCGCCGCCGACACCAGCGAAGTCAACGCCCGCGTTCAGGTAGTAACCCGAAGTCGGTGTCTTGGTGTGGTTGCGGCGGTCGTACGTCAGCGATGTGCCGACCGACGATGTCCAATACTCGAAGCTATTCTCACCGGGCGGCAACAGATCGCGAATAGCACGTGAGGCGTCGGGATCCACATCGCTCATCTCGTCATAGCTGAGCGTGTAGTTCGTGTTCAGCCACAGGTACTCGCTGAGCGGTGCGCCCAGACGAACCGTACCGCCGGCCCGCGTGTGCTCGAAGGGCTGGAAGTCGTACTTCTGCGTGACCCTGTAGAAGAGATCAAAACCGGCTGCCAAGTTGCGGTCCATGAACCGCGGCTCGGTGAAGCTCAGGTCAATCTGCAGGCGCTCGAGCGATCCGCCGAGCTTCAAGCGCAGGAACTGGCCCTTGCCCATGAAGTTGCGCTCGGTGAACCCGATGTCGCCGATGATACCTTCCTGCGTGGAGTAGCCGGCACCGAACGAGATCTCACCCGTCGGCTGCTCGACGACCGTCACATCGAGAACGACGCGGTCCTCAGCGGAGCCTGGACGCCGTTTGATGTCGACGCCCTTGAACAAGCCAAGATTCTGAAGGCGCTTCTTCGCCGTGTCCACCAGAAGCGGATTGTAGGCGTCGCCTTCGGCAAGTCGGAACTCGCGGCGGATCACATAGTCGCGCGTGCGCAGGTTGCCGATGATGTTGATACGCTCGACATAAATGCGCGGGCCTTCGTCGATCACGTAGGTCAGCGCGATCACACGACCGATCGAGTCGCGGTCGGCGCGCGGACGGACGCGGGCGAACGTGTGGCCACGCTCGGTCAACGCAAGCGTCAGCTGCTCGACGGACTTGTCGATCTCGGCCGCATTGAACGTGCCGCTGGTGCGCGTGATGATGTAGCTCGACAGGCCGGACGTATCGACGCCCGGAATCTTGCTCTCGATGCGCACATCACCGAACACATAGGGCTCGCCCTCCTCCAGCACGAAGGTGATGAAGAAGCCCGAGCCGTCGCGATCGAGATGCACGTCGGCGGCGACCACGCGGATGTCGGCGAAGCCGTTCTTGAGATAGTACTGGCGCAGAAGCTCGCGATCGAGATTCAGGCGGTCAGGATCGTAGAACGCGGTGCCTTTGAGGAAGTCGAACCAGCTCTCCTGCGTCGTCGTGACGATGTCGCGGAGCTGCGAGTCCTGGAAATGGCGATTGCCGACGAACTGGATGCTCTTGACCTTCGTCGCACCGCCCTCGTTGATCTCGAAGACGAGATTTACGCGACCGTGATCGAGCTCGATGATCTTCGGCTCGACGGTCGCGGAGAAGCGGCCCTGGCGGCGATAGACGTCGAGAATGCGCTGGACGTCCGCCTGCGCCTTGGCGCGCGTAAAGACGGAGCGCGGCTTGAGCTGCACCTCGGTCTCGAGGGTTGCGCGCTCAACCTGCTTGTTGCCTTCGAACGCAACCTGATTGATGACCGGGTTCTCGGCCACGTTCACGACAACTGTTCCACCGTTCCGCTCGATCCGCACGTCGGAGAAGAGCCCGGTGGCGAAGAGTGCCGTGATGGATTGATTGACGCGCGCCTCACTGTAGGCGTCGCCGACCGTGAAGCGCAGATAAGACCGCACGGTCTCGGGTTCCACGCGCCGATTACCGACGACCTGGATTTCTCTGACGCGGAGATCCTGCGCCTGAGCTTCGACGGCGAATAGCCCGAAGCCCCCCGCTACGGTGATTGTCAGGGGGGCCATCAGCGCCAACGCCAGCGCGACCGAAGATCCCCCAATCCCCAACTTCCGAAACATCGGCATCCTTGTCGTCTGCCTTTTCTTGCCGTTCCCCCAAAAGCAGCGCAGCGCCCGGCTTAAGTTCTGCGCCTGTTCGAGTTGTGGCCTCCCTTTTCAGGTATCCACGTTGGCCGGTCCCCACCGGCACCCTCGGCGCCCATGGTTACTAGACCCACGAAACGCCGACACCCGACTGAACTTAATTAACGATTCACCCCCCCTGATGGAAGTGGCAAGAATACCGCACGAGCCCGAATTCACCCCAATCCAATCCATCTCAGGACGATCCCACGATCATTGAAGGTGGCGAAAATCATCAGCATAAGCACCAAGCTCAATCCGATCCTGAAACCAATCTCCTGCGTCCGCTCGCTGAGCGGCTTACGGCGAATCGCTTCCATCAAGTAGAACATGAGATGGCCGCCATCGAGAAGGGGGATTGGGAACAGGTTGAGCAGGCCGATGCTAACCGAGAGAATAGCGGTCAGATTGAGCAGGGGAACGAACCCGCTGCTGGCCACCTGTCCGGACACTTCCGCAATCCGGATCGGCCCCCCGAGCTGATCGGCCGCCTCGCGCCCAAGAACGACGTCCTTGAGATAGCCGAGCGTGCGGCTGATCACGAAGTAGGTCTCGCTCACGCCGAGCCCGATCGCCTCGAACACGCCGTGGCGCCGGTACTCCATGTCCTGAGCCTGCATGTTTCGGCGGATGCCGATCACGCCGACGCGGATCTTGTTGCCGAAGCGGTCCTCGTGCTCGCGCCTGTCGGGTGTCGCAGTCAGGCTCACACGGACCCCGCCACGCTCGACCTCGAACTTCAGCGCCTGATCGGCGCTCGTGGACACGATCCGCTGCATTTCCTGGAAGCTGTTGATGGACCGCCCGTCGATGCCGACGATGACGTCCCCGGCCTGGAAACCGGCCCGCGCCGCCGGTCCGTCGGCGATCACCTCATCGATCTTCGCCGCCGTGATCTGCGTCCCGATGGTGGCGAAGATTCCTGCGAAAATGGCAATTGCGAGCAAGAAGTTAGCGATCGGGCCGGCGGCTACGATCGCAGCGCGCTGACCGAGCGACTTGGATTGGAACGCTCCCTGGCGCTCCTCCTGGCTCATACGACTCAGAGCGTCGCGCGATGGCACACTTGCCCCATTCTCGTCGTCGACGAACTTCACGTAGCCGCCGAGGGGGATCCAGGCGAGCCGCCAGCGCGTGCCGTGCCGATCATTGAAGCCCCAAATCTCGCGACCGAAACCGATTGAAAATGCTTGCACTTTCACGCCGCACCAGCGCGCCACCAGGAAGTGCCCCAGTTCGTGGACGAACACCACGACCGTCAGCACAAAGAGAAACGGCAGCAGGACGGACAGAAAACTCCAGATCATGTCCAAGGTCGGACTCCTGATATTCTTTTTTGGATCAAGCCTTTGCAGGCCGGAGCGAGACGACGGGCGAGGTGCGATGCCACCCGCCTGGTTAACCAGAGGCTAACTATACTGCCGGAGCAAGCCGCGTGCCAGCGCGCGACCTTCCTCGTCCGCCGCTATGACGTCATCGAGGCAAGATGGCTCGCGCACCTGCCCCTGCCGTGCGGCGGTCTCGAGGGCATCTCCCGCCAGCGCCGCGATCGCCGGGAAGGGAATTTGCCGGGCCAAGAAGGCCTCGACCGCCACCTCGTTGGCTGCATTCAGCACCGCACCGGCCGTTCCGCCGAGCTCGAACGTACGCCGTGCGAGACCAAGGGCGGGGAAACGTTTTTCATCGGGTGCCTCGAAGGTCAGCGAGCCGAGCCGCACGAGGTCGAGCCGGGCGGCCGGCGCCGCCATCCGCGCCGGCCATGCCAGGCTGGAGGCGATCGGGGTGCGCATGTCCGGGGTGCCCATCTGCGCGATCACCGAACCGTCCGCGAACTCAACAAAGCCATGTACGATCTGTTGCGGATGCACGACGACGGCCAGCTGATCGGCCGTGACCGGGAAGAGGTGATAGGCCTCGATCAGCTCCAGGCACTTGTTCATGAGCGTCGCCGAATCGACAGTGATCTTGCGCCCCATGGAGAAGTTCGGATGGCGGGCGGCCTGCTCTGGAGTTGCAGCAGCCATCTCGTCCGCGCTCCACGTGCGGAACGGCCCGCCCGAACCCGTGAGAACAATGCGCTCGATGAACTTCGGGTCGGTGTCGGCGATCGACTGGTGCACGGCCGAGTGTTCCGAGTCGACGGGCAGCAGTTCGGCGCCGGCGTCCTTGATCGCCGACATGAAGACGGTGCCGGCTGAGACCAGGCATTCCTTGTTGGCGAGCGCAACACGGCGCGATGCACGGGCCGCGGCGAATGTCGGCCGCAATCCGGCCGCGCCGACGATCGCCGCCATCACGCAATCCACCGGACGCGACGCCGCCTCGATCAACGCCGCCGGCCCCGCCGCGGCTTCGATGCCACTGCCCGCGAGCCGCGCCTTGAGCTCCTCGTAGCCCTCTGTGCTGCCGATGACCGCAATACGTACGCGATGCTTGAGTGCGAGTTCGGCGAGTGCCGCGACGTTCGTCTGCGCCGTGAGCGCATCTATCTCGAATGCGTCGCCGTGGCGCGCAACGAGGTCCAGCGTGCTCGTGCCGACCGAACCCGTGGCACCGAGAACGCTGATGCGGCGCACCGGCCCGTCCGGCTCGCGTGCCGGGGCCGCCGCTTCGGTTTCGATGTCCGCAAACTTCTGCATGGTGCTCAATTCAATCCGAGCAGAGCGCGGGCCGGCGCTTGGATATTGACCGTCACGGCAAAAATGGCCGCAGCAACGACCGCGGCATTGAGACCGTCGACCCTGTCCATGAACCCGCCATGGCCGGGGATCAGCGCACTCGCGTCCTTGACACCATATTCGCGCTTCAAGGCGGATTCCATCAAGTCACCCGCCTGCGACACAGCGCCGAGCACTGCGCCAACGATCATCATATGCGCCACGAACAGCTCCGGGCGCACCAGCGCGAAAATCAAGCCGACGAGGCTTCCCGCGGCGATCCCGCCCGCGAGACCGCTCCATGTCTTGTTCGGCGATACACGCGGTATGAGCTTCGGCCCCCCGATCAGGCGGCCGGCGAAGTAGGCCCCGGTATCCGTGGCCCAGACCGCGAGGAGGATGAACAGCACAGCCAGGAAGCCCGCCGTGGCGTCGTACCGAAACCATACGAGGGAGATCGCCGGGAGCCCCGCATAGAGCGCGCCGAACGCGGCCATGTGCCCACGCTCACCGAATGCCAGGAGCGCCGAAATGATTGCGGCGACGACCACCAGAAGCAGCCCGAGCCCCGCGAGCCCCCGTGCCGCCAGCAGCACGCCCGCGACAACGGCTACGGCCTGGATGATCAGAATGGCGTCGATGCCCTGCGCGCGGACGATACGGCCCCACTCCCAGGCGACGACGACACCGACAGCTCCGACGATGACTGCGAACGGCAGGACACCCGCCCAAAGCGCGACGAGCACAATCGCTGCCAGTGCCACACCCGAAACGATGCGCTGGCCGAGATCCCGCATCGGAGCGGAAGCCTTTGGCGTCTCGCCGTCTGTCACGCCGGCATCCTTCGCGCGCACGCCGGCGCCTGGACGTTCCCGATCATGAGCCGAGCACCTCTTTTGCCAGCCCCCCGAAACGCCGGTCGCGCGCCTGGAAGATCGAGATGGCTTCGAGAAGCTGATCGCGCCCGAAATCCGGCCATTTCACATCCATGAACACGAGCTCCGCGTAGGCGGCCTGCCAGAGAAGGAAGTTCGAGAGGCGCTGCTCGCCGCTCGTGCGGATGACGAGATCCGGATCCGGAAGTCCGGCCGTATCCAGCTCCTGCGCGAGCATGGCCTCCGTAATTGCACCGGGGTCGATCTCGCCGCGGCGCACACGATCCGCAAGTCGGCGCGCGGCAGCCGTAATCTCCGTCCGCGCACCATAATTGAAGGCAATGACCAGTGTCAGCGCCTGATTGCCGCGGGTCAGCGTCTGGGCCTCGTCGATGAGCCCCAGCAGCTCACCATCCACGCGGCCGCGCTCGCCGATCACGCGGATGGCGACGCCGGCCCGGTGGAGCTCATGAAGATCGCGCCGGATGAAGCGCTTGAGAAGCCCCATGAGATCATCGATCTCGCTTGCCGGCCGCGCCCAGTTCTCCGAGGAGAAGCTGAAGAGCGTCAGGTTCGGGATCTTCAGCTCGATGGCTGCTTTCACGGTGCGCCGGACGGCTTCCACACCCATGCGGTGGCCGAGACGCCGCGGCAAGCCCCGTCGATTCGCCCAGCGCCCGTTGCCGTCCATGATAATGGCGACATGACGCGGCAGCGCCGGGCCGCTACCTACTAACCCAAGCTGTTGGCTGCGCTGGCTCACTCGCCTTTATTGCGCCCCCGTCCTGTATTGGCGCCGCATCGGCGAAATGACTGCCGAGCGCGGAAAATCGTTTGTGCGCGAGCGACGTGCCTCGGTCAAGGACGTTGATCTCGCGCCTTCGTATGATTTCGTGCGTCCTGGCCAGACGCCCTCTGGAACGAATTCACAGCCCCGTCCGCGAGCCGGCATCTGAGCCGGAGCACGTCAAACCTGTTTGATTTCAGTCTCTTTGCCCCCCAGCATCTGATCTATATCCTTGATCAGGCGGTCCGTCAGCTCTTGCACCTTGGTCGAGCTCTTGCGCTGCTCGTCCTCGCTGATCTTGTGATCCTTTTCGAGCTTTTTCAGGACTTCCATCCCATCGCGGCGAACATTACGGACGCCGACCCGAGCGTGCTCGGCATATTTGTGGGCGAGCTTGACCAGATCCTGGCGCCGCTCGGCATTGAGCGCCGGCACGGGCAGCCTCAATAAAGTGCCATCGACGATCGGATTGAGACCGAGGTTCGCCTCACGGATCCCCTTGTCGACCGCGCCGACCTGACTCTTGTCCCAGACCTGCACGGTGATCGTGCGCGCATCCGAAACCGATACCGTTGCCACCTGATTGAGCGGCATTTTCGCGCCGTACACGGTGACGACCACGGGATCGAGCAGGTTCGCCGAGGCGCGGCCGGTGCGCAGGCCGCCGAACTCCCGTTTCAAGCTATCGATGACGCCGCGCATCCGGCGCTCGAGATCGTTGATGTCGAAGCTCGCCGTTGCCATTGTTTCAGCCTCCAAGACTGCTGCGCCGCCCGTACCAGACCGGCCGACGGGCTTGTTTCGCGTTGATCGAGCGCCGGCCATGGCGCGGACCACCAGCGTCCGTGAGCAATATCCTGGCATCATAGCCGGTCATGCCGCGACGGGACGCCCCGCCTCACGGCGATGCGGTGACCAGGGTCGAGCGGGCCTCGCCTTTCAGCATCTTGAGAAGGTTGCCGCTCTCCTCGATGGAAAAGACAATTACCGGAAGATCATTGTCGCGGGCAAGGGCGATAGCGGCACCGTCCATGACCTTGAGATTGCGTGTCAGGACCTCGTCATAGGTCAGACGGTCATAGCGCTTGGCGTTTTGATCCTTCTTCGGATCGGCCGAATACACCCCGTCAACCTGTGTCGCCTTTGCGAGAATCTCGCATTCGGTCTCGATGGCGCGTAGTGCCGCGGTCGTATCGGTCGTGAAGAACGGGTTGCCGGTACCGGCTGCGAATATAACCACCCGGCCTTCCTGCAGATGATGCAGCGCCTTGCTGCGCACGTAGGACTCGCACACCGTTGGCATCGGGATCGCCGACATGACGCGGGAATCGACGTTCGCCTGTTCGAGCGCGTTCTGGAATGCCAGCGCGTTCATCACCGTCGCCAGCATCCCCATATAGTCGGCGGCCGCCCGGTCCATACCCTTCGCGGCACCGGCGAGACCGCGGAAGATGTTGCCGCCGCCGATCACGACGGCGATCTGCACACCTTGGTCCACGGCCTGCTTGATATCGGCGGCGAGGGCCTGGCAGACGCCGATGTCGATGCCATAGGCGCCCTTGCCCATGAGGGCCTCACCCGACAGCTTGAGGAGAATGCGCTTGTAGCGTGGTCCGCCACTGGTTCCGCTCACCGCCATTCTCCTCTATCCGCTGACGTCCGGCATCGAATGCCGCTGCCAGCGACAATCGTCAAGCACCGAGAAGGTTTATGCCGGCTCGAGATCCCGCTTGGCCATCATCGCCTTGAAGGCCGGGCGACCCTGCACCTTGGCGAGCCATGCCTTCACGTTCGGGCTGACCTCGAACAGCTCCGGCGCCGCCTGGGCATACCGTACGCACTCGGCGATGTTGATATCCGCGACGGTGAAGCGGCCCCCGACCACATAGCCGGAATCTGCGAGGGCCTTGTCGAGCACGGCGAAGGGCGCCTTGAGCGCGGCGACCGCAGCATCGGCGATCTTGGGATCGCGTTCCGCGGCCGGCTTGGCGACCCGGTGATAGAGGATCTGGATGGAGTGTGGCTCAACCTCGGTGAGCGCCCACGCCGTCCACGTCGTCATGAGGCCGTCCTCAGCGATGTTGGCCGGCCCCAGCGGTCCACCATGCTTCTTGGCGAGGTACAGGTTGATGCCGAGCGACTCATGCAGGATCACGCCGCCATCGTCGATGGACGGAATGTGTCCGTTCGGGTTGATCTTCAGAAACTCGGGAGACTTCGTGTTGAGGGAGACGCCCGATGCCCCGGGGCTCCCCAGCCGGTTGGCCTGTATGACCGGCACGAGCTCGAAGGGAATGCCCAGCTCGTCGCAAAGCCAGATGTTGCGTGTCGCGCGCGAGCGATAGAGCCCGTAGATCTTGAGCATGGGGTTCCCTCTGCTTGGAGAATGACCCCATGCTTTTCGCACGCCGCGCGACTATGGAGAAGTCGCGAGGCCTCCTATTTTGGAATGTCTTCCCTATTCCGCAGCAACGCGCGCCGGCTTCGGGTCGCGCAGCATGGCGAGCAGCGAGGCTTCCTTGAGCTTTGCCTTCTCGTAGTTGGCGTGCTTGACGTGACCGAAGCCGCGGATCTCCTCGGGAAGCCGCGCGAGAGCCATGGCCACCGCGTGCGTATCCTTCGAAAGGCGCCGCTCGATCTCGCCGAGCATAGCCTCGTAATCGAGGATCATCTGCCGCTCGAGCTTGCGCTCGGCGGTCATGCCGAAGACGTCCCAGCGCGTGCCACGCAGCTTCTTGCCCTTCGCGAGGAAGCCGAAGACCGGCATCATCCACGCGCCGAGGCTGATCTTGCGCGGATGGCCCGTCACCTTGTCCTTGAAGAACCACGAGAGCAGCGGCGGCGCGAGGTGGAACTCGAGCTTGTGCTGGCCATCGAAGGCCATCTTGATCGCCTCAGTGAGCCGCCCGTCCGACTGAAGACGCGCGACCTCGTACTCGTCCTTGTAGGAGAGCAGCTTGTAGTACCCCCAAGCCACGGCCTCCGCGAGACCGGTCGAGCCCGGCACCTTCTCCGCCTCCAGCTTCGCGAAACGGTCGACCATGTCGCTGAAGCGCTTGGCGTACGCCGCGTCCTGGTAGTCCGTGAGGTACTTCACGCGCGTGGCCGTGACATCCGCGAGCGTCGGGACGATCTTGGCCGCGCGCGGCTTCACGATGCGCTCGATAGCCTTCATGTCGTGCGCGGCAAGACGGCCGAAGCGGAAGGCCGAGCGGTTCATCTCGATTGCCGCACCATTGAGCTCGATGGCCTTCTCGATGGCCTCGGCTGCAACGGGCACCCTGCCGAGCTGATAGGCATAGCCAAGCATGAACATGTTCGATGCGATCGAATCGGCGAACAGCTTGACCGCGAGATCATGCGCATCGAGCGTGTGGAGATCGCCCTTGCGCACACGCTCCTCGATCGACCGCAGCAACGCCTGTCCCGGCACCTTGAGATCAGGCTGGCGCGTGAAATCCGCGACCGGCATCTCGTGCGTCGATACCATGACCGCCGTGTGATCGGGACGGATGGTCTCCAGCACCTTGTTGGATGCGGTCACCACGAGATCGCAGCCGATGACCAGATCGCTCGCCGCGGTGCCGATGCGGATCGCGTGGATGTCGTCAGCCGACTTCGCCACGCGAATATGACACGCGACCGCGCCACCCTTCTGCGCGAGGCCGGTCATATCGATCGAGCCGAAGCCCTTGCCATCGATGTGCGCGGCCTGGCCGAGCACCGCCGAGATCGTCACGACGCCTGTGCCGCCGACACCCGTCACGATGATCGTATACGGCTTGTCGAGACCTGGCTGCGTCGGCTCGGGCAGGCTCGCGAGCATGGTCGTGAGGCCACCGTCACCGGCCGCACCCTTGGGCTTCCTCGGCACAGCGCCGTGCACGGTCACGAAGCTCGGGCAGAAGCCGTTGACGCAGGAGAAATCCTTGTTGCAGGTCGACTGGTCGATCGCGCGCTTGGTGCCGAGTTCCGTCTCGAGCGGCACGACAGCAACGCAGTTCGACTTGACGCCGCAGTCACCGCAGCCTTCGCAGACCGCCGGATTGATGAAAGCGCGCTTCACGGGATCGGGGAACGCACCACGCTTCCTGCGGCGCCGCTTCTCGGCCGCACAGGTCTGGTCGTAGATGAGCGCCGTGACGCCATCGATTTCGGCCAGCTCCTTCTGCACTTTCATCAGATCGCGACGGTGATAAACGGGCGTACCCGCCGGCAGGAAACCGGACGGATATTTGTGCGGCTCATCCGTCACGACAACGAGCTTCTTGACGCCTTCGGCCAGCACCTGCGCGGCGATGCGGCCGACGGTCGTTCCACTCTCCAGCGACTGTCCGCCCGTCATGGCGACCGCATCGTTGTAGAGGATCTTGTACGTCATGTTCACGTTGGCCGCGACCGCGGAGCGAATCGCGAGGCTGCCCGAGTGCAGATAGGTTCCGTCGCCGAGGTTCTGGAAAACATGCTTGCGCTTGGAGAACGGCGCCTCGCCGACCCAGTTCGCGCCCTCGCCGCCCATATGGGTCCAGCCTTCGGTCTTCCGGTCCATCCACTGCGCCATGTAGTGGCAGCCGATGCCCGCATAGGCGCGTGAGCCTTCCGGCACGACGGTCGACGAGTTGTGCGGACAGCCGGGGCAGAAGTACGGAATACGTGTCGCGGCCTCGGCGCCGAGCGCTTTGTTGCCGCGCAGCTTCTTCAACTCGTCGACGCGTGCACGCATGCCTTCGTCGCAACGCCCGGCGCGGATCATGCGCTCGCCGAGCGCCAGTGCGATCTCCGTCGGCTCGAGCGCGCCCTTGGCCGGGAACAGCCAATGCTCGTTCTCGTCCTTCTTGCCGAGCACGCGCGGACGGTTCGGCAGATCGTAGAGCTGCTCCTTGATCTGTGTCTCGATGAGCGAGCGCTTCTCCTCGACGACGAGGATGAGATCGAGCCCTTCGGCGAATTTCTTCACGCCCTCAGCTTCGAGCGGCCAGGGCATGCCGACCTTGTAAAGGCGCAAGCCGAGCTGATTGGCCTTGATCTCGTCGATGCCGAGCTCCTCCATGGCGGCGCGCACATCGAGGTAGCTCTTACCGGTCGTGATGATGCCGATCTTGGGATCGGGTCCGCCGCTCGTGACGATGCGGTCGAGCTTGTTGGCGCGCGCGAAGGCGAGAATGGCACCGCGTTTGTAGTCGTGGAGTCGCGCTTCCTTATCGAGCGCCTGATCGCCGACGCGGATATTCAGGCCGCCCGGCGGCATGATGAAATCGTCGGGTATCTTGACCTGTACGCGATCGAGACGGCCGTCCACCGTCGCGGTGGACTCGATGTTGTCCTTAACGCACTTGATGCCGACCCACACGCCCGCGAAACGCGACAGCGCGATGCCGAGAAGGCCGTAGTCGAGGATCTCCTGCACGCCTGCCGGGTTCAGCACCGGGATCATAGCATCGACCATCGCGAACTCGGACTGGTGCGCCGAGGTCGAGCTTTCACAGGTGTGGTCATCGCCGAGCAGCGCCAGCACGCCGCCGTGCTTGGATGAGCCTGCATGGTTGGCGTGGCGGAAAACGTCACCCGTGCGGTCGACGCCGGGGCCCTTGCCGTACCAGATGCCGAATACGCCGTCGTACTTCCCGTCACCGCGAATTTCAGCCTGCTGCGTGCCCCAGATGGCGGTCGCAGCGATGTCCTCGTTCAGACCCGAATTGAAGACGACGTTGTACTTCGAGAGCAGCTTGCGCGAGCGCAGCATTGCCCCCTCGAGGCCGGCGATCGGCGAGCCGCGATATCCGCTGACGTACCCGCCGGTATTGAGTCCCGCCTGCTTGTCGCGGGCCTGCTGCATCATGACGAGCCGGACGATCGCCTGCGCACCCGTCAGAAGCTGATGGGTGTCATTCAGATCGAACTTGTCGTCGAGTGTCGGGCTGCTCTTGACCATGAAGATCACCTTTTGGGCAGCGGCCCCGTCCTAACAAACGCTTGACGGCGCGGGCGGGTGCATCGGCACATATCGCCCGGACAGCGGGCGATGCATTGGTCAGCAATGCTGACATAGTTTTTAACCTGGATCAAATGTCGCAATCG
>JAEYYJ010000038.1 GCA_023430845.1 Pseudomonadota bacterium | reverse complement strand
CGGATCGTGTACTGGTAGAAGCCCGCACCTTCCTGGGACTTGCCGTTGAAATCCTCGGTCGGCGGAATGCCGGCTTCGACGGATGCTTCAACGAAAGCCGAGCAGAGCGGGTTGTCCATGCGGCGGTCGGTGACCGAGAGCGGTCCGCCCGCGCCGTGCAGTTCGTCCGCGCCACGCTCCTGGTTCTCGGCGCGCTTGAAGTACGGCAGCACGTCCTCGTAGGACCAGCCGACATTGCCGAGCTGGCGCCACACGTCGTAGTCGCGCGCCTGTCCGCGTACATAGAGAAGGCCGTTGATGGCGCTCGAGCCGCCAAGGACGCGGCCGCGCGGCCACGGGACATAGCGCCCGCCGAGGTGCGGCTCTGGACCTGCTGCGTACTGCCAGGTGATGTCGGGATTGTACATCGTGCGGAAGTAGCCGCCCGGAATGTGGATCCACGGGTTCGTGTCGCGGCCGCCAGCCTCCAGCAGCGCCACCGTCACGCCGGCCTGCTCGCTGAGCCTGTTTGCAAGCACGCAACCTGCCGAGCCGGCCCCCACGATGACATAGTCGAAGCTGCCTTCGTCCTTCCCAACCGGCATCCTGCCTCCCCGTCGTTCATATCGTCGGCGCCGCTGACGGGCGCCCATCGCCGAGGAATGTACACGGAATGCCGGAAAGATCGACTCTTCAGGAACCGCTCGCGAGCCTATGCAGGATCGGCGCATTTACCGTGCAGGGTGCTCGGCACATAGGGTCTGACCTGATGGTCTTGTTACGTGGCCGACGGAACAATCGGCTATACTACGTTGTTAATACTCGTATCGGCACCCGAACTTGATCCTCCCGGGCCAAGAGTGCCCGATGCACGTAGGTAAACCTTAATACGACCCGCCTATACTTGCCCTCTGGAATAGAAAACGGTCCATGTCGAGGGGGAATTAATCATCCCCGGCACAAGGCTTGCAAATCCAGAGCCTGAGTAGAGGCTCGGGGGCACCCGCTCCGGCGGTTGCCTGGGGAGTCGAGTATGGCACGCGGTAAGGTTGGTATTGCACTAGGCGGTGGTGCCGCGCGGGGGTGGGCCCACATAGGGGTGCTCCGGGCGCTCGCCCAGGTCGGC
This sequence comes from Pseudomonadota bacterium, assembly GCA_023430845.1. Lineage (GTDB taxonomy): Bacteria > Pseudomonadota > Alphaproteobacteria > Rhizobiales > Hyphomicrobiaceae. The sequence continues at coordinate 6,286 of JAEYYJ010000038.1, read as the reverse complement.
GTTGTGCCGGACATCATCGCCGGAACGTCGATCGGTGCCGTCGTGGGGGGCTGCTTTGCGGCCGGCCGCCTCGATGAGCTCGAAGGCTTCGCCCGCGATCTCACCAAGCGTAAGATCTTCGGATATCTCGATTTCAACCTGTCCGGGTCCGGCCTCATCACGGGACAACGTGTCGTCGAGCGTCTCGAGGGGCATCTCCAGAATCTCCAGATCGAGAACATGGAATCGCGCTTCGCGGCCGTCGCGACCGAGTTCGGCACCGGCCAGGAAACCTGGATCACGCGCGGGCCGCTGGTCGAGGCCATGCGGGCCTCTTATGCGCTGCCCGGCATCTTCAAGCCGGTTCGCATCAACAACCGCTGGCTCATGGATGGTGCGCTCTGCAACCCTGTGCCCGCGTCGGTATGCCGGGCTCTGGGCGCGCGCTACGTCATCGCCGTCTATCTCAATTCCGACGCCTGCGGACGCGGCAACCAGTTTCCCGAGCTCGATGGTGGTTTGCTGGAGCCGACACCACCTCCGCCACCCGAGCCGCCTCAGGCCCGTACGCTCGCCAATGGCTTCGGTGCGCGCAACCTCATCAAGCGCCAGCTCTTTGGCGGTGGCGACAGCAGCCCTGGCATCTCCAGTGTCATGGTCGATGCCTTCAACATCGTTCAGGACCGGATTGCGCGTTCGCGTCTCGCCGGCGATCCGCCGGACGCGATCATCAATCCGCGCCTCGCCGGCATCGGGCTTTTCGATTTCCACGCAGCAGACGCGCTCATCTCGCGTGGCATGGCCGCCGCTCAGCGCGAAGCCGAAGACATCCGCCGCGAGATCGCCGCCCGCGAAGCGGCAACGCAGCGTCATCTGGCTCTGGCTTGATCCAGCCACCCTGTGACGTGTGCGAATGGCGCTGGATTGCCGGCGCCGGTCGTGATCTTGTGCGCCTCCCCGAACAATAAGGTCCAGCATCCAAGCGGGCCGACACGCGGGCGGAAGCGCGATGCAGGATAGAAGTACAGACGCAGAGGCCACACGCCGTGCCGCAATCGCTGTGGCGAACGATCGTCTCGACGTATTCGCCGTCGGTATCCTGACCCTGTTGTGCGTGTTTCTGGGTATCGGTCAGGTGGCGATGAAGGTCGCCAACACGGGTATCTCACCGATCCTGCAGGGGGGTCTCCGCTCGCTGCTCGCTGCCGGTCTCGTCGGTCTCCTCTGCGCCGTGCGTGGCATCTCGCTTCGCGTGAGCCGCGTTGCGCTGGTGCCGATGATCCTCTCGGCCCTCTTCTTCACGCTCGAGTTTGCCTTTCTGTATCCCGGCCTCGATCGCACGACAGCCTCGCGCGCGGTCATCTTCCTTTACACATCGCCGTTCGTCGTGGCCTTGGGTGCGCATTTTCTCATTCCTGGCGATCGCCTGACGCTTTCCAAAACTGCGGGTCTCCTCGCCGCGCTCGCTGGCATCATGATCGTGCTGGCCGGGCGCGAGACGAAAGGCGTCAGCTCGCTCACGGGTGATCTTCTCTGCCTTGCCGGCGGTATTTCCTGGGGCTTTCTCACGCTCACCGTGCGCGCCACACGTCTCGCTGCAGAGCGTCCCGAGCGCGTGATCTTCATGCAGCTCTTCATCTCCGGCATACTGCTGTGGTTGATCTCGCTCGCGTTCGGCGAACGCGGGATCACGGATCTATCGCCGCTCGTGCTGAGTGCGTTCGGCTATACCGTCGTCTTCGTCGCCTTCATCACGTTCACGACGAGCCTCTGGCTCATGACGCGTTATCCCGCATCGCGCGTCATGGCGTTCCTGATGATCACGCCAGTCTTCGGCGTAGCTGCTGGTGTGATCCTCCTCGACGAGCCACTGACCGTGCACTTGGGTGTCGGCCTGATCGTCGTGATCATCGGTCTGTGGCTGGTGAACCGTCCGGCGCGACCTTCCTTCTCCCCGCGCGCGGGGAGAGGGCCAGGGTGAGCGGCGGCGTCAATCGCCGACGTTGGCGTGTGCTGCCGCACCTCATCCCGACCTTCTCGTCGCGCCAGAGGCGCGCTTCCAGCGCGACAAAGGACGGGGAGAAGGAGAAGATCAGAACAGTGAGCCTTGGCCCTCCGGGCCGCTGCGCTTCGGCGGGCGCGGCTTAGGTGGCTCGACGGCTTTTGCCTCGGACGCCTCCACCGATGTTATGCGTGCGCCCGCACGGCCATCGGCAAGCTCGATGCCGACATGCGTATCGACAGCTATCGCCGCGATCGATCGCACCGTGCGCCCGTCCTGATCGCGCACCACCGCAAAACCTCGCCTGAGCACACTCTGATAGCTGAGCGAGACGAGCATCTGCGCTTGTGCATCGAGTGCACGCCGTTCGAGCACGAGGCGACCTGCAAAAGCCTGCGTGAGACGCCTCGATGAATTGGTGAAGCGTTCGTCCAAGCGCGCGACCTTCTGAACGAGTGCGTGCGGTGTGTGACGCGCGGCGACGCGCTCGAAGCGCGTGCGCCCCGTTGATGTGCGTCGCGCGAGTGCCGTGAGGCCGGCGCGCTGAGCGCGTTCGAGGCGCTGGCGGTCGCGATCGAGAAGCTGAGCCACGAGCCGCGGTTGAAAGCGTGCTTCTATGCGCGCGAGCCGCTTGCCATGAGCCTGCGTATTGGCCGCAAGGGCCCGCGTGAGGCGACGCTCGACGGCATCGAAGCGCTGGCGCGGCAATGCGAGCAGATCTTCGAGGCGCGGGAGGCCACGGGCCGCCGCCTTGAGATGCGTGCGCGCGGCCTCGATCGTGCGCCGGACGGATTTGCCGAGACGCAGCGCGAGATCGCCGATGCTTTCGACGAGTTCACCGTGCTTCGGCACAGCCCACTCGGCAGCCTTGGTCGGTGTCGGCGCGCGCGCGTCTGCCGTGAGATCGATGAGCGTCCAGTCCGTCTCATGTCCGACGGCAGAAATGAGAGGTATCGTGCTCTCGGCTGCCGCGCGAACGACGATCTCCTCGTTGAAGCCCCACAGATCTTCCAGGCTGCCGCCACCGCGGGCGACGATGAGGACATCCGGGCGTGGTATCGGCCCGCCCGGCGCGATGGCATTGAACCCCCGAATGGCGGCCGCCACTTCCTTCGCGCTGGTTTCTCCCTGCACGCGCACGGGCCATACGATGACATGCGCCGGATAGCGCTCCTCGAAGCCGTGCAGCATGTCGCGAATGACGGCGCCGGTCGGCGACGTGACGATGCCGACGATGCGCGGCAGAAACGGCAGCGGCTTCTTGCGCTCTTCGGAAAAAAGACCCTCGGCAGTGAGCTTGCGCCGGCGCTCTTCGAGCAATGCCATGAGTGCGCCGACGCCGGCCGGTTCGAGCGCCTCGATCACGATCTGATATTTCGACGAGCCGGGATAGCTCGTCACCTTGCCAGTCGCGATGACCTCGAGCCCTTCCTCGGGCTTGAAGCGGAGCTTCTGGAATACGCCGCGCCAGATCACCGCCTCGATCTTTGCCTTGTCGTCCTTGAGGGCGAAATAGCAGTGGCCCGAGGCGTGCGGCCCGCGATACCCGGAAATTTCGCCACGTAGACGGACGAATCCGAAATTGTCCTCCAACGAACGCTTTATGGCGTTGGAGAGTTCGGAAACCGTGAGTTCCGGATTGTTACTGGCGCCGGCACGGCCGGCGCGGACTGGCTCTGCCACGAATCGCACCCGTTTGTTACAACGATGTTCATGATACACGAAGGTGGCGGCAACGAGAGCCGCAAGAGGGATTATCCTCGCGGCGCCACGACGTGATCAGATCGGAGCGAATTCCCGGTCTGAAACGCACGAGCTGGCTATTGGGATGCTAGCATCGAGGTCGGGCGAATTTTGGCATCGGGACACTAGCGAATGAACGTCCTACTGATCGGTTCCGGCGGGAGGGAACACGCGTTGGCGTGGGCGCTGGCGGCAAGTCCGCTCCTCACCAAACTGTATTGCGCCCCCGGCAATGCCGGTATTGCCGATGTCGCGGAATGCGTTCCGATCTCCGTCGACGATCACCCCGCGATTGTCCAATTCGCCAAACAGCAGGCCGTCGACCTCGTTGTCGTCGGGCCCGAGCAACCGCTCGTCGCCGGGATCGTCGATGATCTCGCGGCGGCTGGCATCAAGGCCTTCGGGCCGACGCGCGCCGCAGCCCAGCTGGAAGGCTCGAAGGGCTTCACCAAGGACCTCTGTGCCGAGCTTGGCATGCCGACCGGCGCTTATCGTCGCTTCACGGAAGCCGCGCCGGCTAAAGTCTATGCTGCCGCACAATCCCTGCCGATCGTCATCAAGGCCGACGGTCTCGCCGCCGGCAAAGGCGTCACGATCGCGACCACGCGCGCCGAGGCGGACGACGCCATCGATGCCTGCTTCGCCGGCGCGTTCGGCAGCGCCGGATATGAAGTCGTCGTCGAGGAGTTCCTGGACGGCGAAGAGGCGAGCTTCTTCGCTCTCGTCGACGGCACGCACGCTCTCGCGCTCGCGACCGCACAGGACCACAAGCGCGTTGGTGATGGCGATACAGGCCCCAACACCGGCGGCATGGGCGCGTATTCACCCGCACCGATCATGACGCCGGCGCTCGTTCAGCGCACGATGGACGAGATCATTCTGCCCACCGTGCGCGGCATGGCGGCGCGCGGCATACCTTTTCGCGGCGTGCTCTATGCCGGTCTCATGCTGACGGCGGATGGCCCTAAACTCATCGAATACAACACGCGCTTCGGAGATCCCGAGACGCAGGTGCTGATGATGCGCCTCAAGTCCGATCTGCTCGCGGCACTGCTGGCGGCGGCCGACGGCGTGCTCGGGACGTTCGATCTGCGCTGGTCCGATGATGTCGCGCTCACCGTAGCCATGGCCTCGAAAGGCTATCCGGGCGCCTATGAGAAAGGCACCGAGATTCGCGGGCTCGAAGCGGCGGCAGCGCTCGAAGGTGTCGAGATTTTCCATGCCGGGACCGAGCGGCGTGATGGCCGCCTGACCGCGACTGGCGGGCGCGTATTGAACGTGACAGCACGCGGACGCACCGTCGCCGAGGCGCAGGCCCGGGCCTATGCGGCGATCGATCTGATCGACTGGCCTGGCGGCTTCTGCCGTCGCGACATCGGCTGGCGCGCCATCGCCCGCGAGCGTCAGGAGAAGGCTGGCGGATGACAACTCTGGCGGAACTGTTTCCCGGTTTCTCCGAGGAGCGCATTAGTGTGCGCGGTGTCGAGATTTTCGCGCGGGTGGGCGGCAGCGGCCCGCCGCTCCTGTTGCTCCATGGTTATCCCGAGACGCACGCCTGCTGGCATCGCGTGGCGCCGGAACTGGCCCGCCACTTCACGATCGTGGCACCGGACCTGCGCGGCTATGGCCGCAGCGGCTGCCCTTCGGCGGACGGCAATCACCGCGCCTACTCGAAGCGCACGATGGCCCTCGATATGGTGGCGCTTATGTCGTCGCTGGGCTTCGAGCGGTTCGCCGTCATGGGCCATGACCGGGGTGGCCGCGTGGGCTTTCGTCTGGCGCTGGACGCGGAGCAGCGCGTGGAGCGCCTCGTGCTCATCGATATCATCGCGACGAGCGATATCGCGCGGCTGCGCGATGAAGGCTACAAGTTCGGTATGCTGCACGGGGTTTTCCTGTCTCAGCCGGCTCCGCTGCCGGAGTCGCTCATCATCCAGGATCCCCGTGATTGGGTCGAAAGCCGATTTCGACGTGCGACACTGGCGAAGTCGCCCGATGTCATCCATCCTGTGGCCATGGCCGACTACATCGACATGCTGTCGCAGGCTGATCGCGTCCACGCGACGTGCGAGGACTATCGCTCGGAGCATCGTACGGACGTATTTCTCGATCAGAACGATCGCGAGGCCGGGGCCCGCATCAAGTGTCCGGTCCAGATCCTCTGGGCGACGGAAGGCTCGCTCGCCGAGGTCGGCGATCCGCTCGCCGTATGGGCGCCTTGGTGCGCGCAGATTGCCGGCGCACCTATCGAGAGCGGCCATTTCATTCCCGAGGAAAATCCGGCGGCGCTCAATGCACGCGCGCTCCCGTTCCTGCTTGCAAAGGAGGCATGATCATGGCCGGCCTACCGGACCTCTTTCCGGGTTTCGAGACACACGTCATCGATGTGCCGGGTGCCGCGATTTTCGCGCGCTCGGGCGGCAACGGACCGCCGCTGCTTCTGCTGCACGGATATCCGCAGACGCACGTGTGCTGGCACAAGATCGCGCCGGAACTCGCGCGCCACTTCACGCTCGTCATTCCTGATCTGCGCGGCTACGGCGAGAGCCGCGCCACGGAAAA
>JAEYYJ010000037.1 GCA_023430845.1 Pseudomonadota bacterium | reverse complement strand
AGGGCCTCAAGGTGCGCGTGCAGGGTGCGCCCATCTGGTCGCGAACCTTCCAAGCGGCCGGCATGGCGCCGACAGTCATCGCCTACAACGAGGTCTACAACGCCATCCAGAACAACGTCATCTCGGCTGGCGAGAACGAGGCAGCCGGCGTCGAGCAGATGAAGTTCTACGAGGTCGCGCCGAACCTCGCGATGACGCAGCACGCCATTACGATCCGGCCCATCTGCTTCTCCGGCAAGATCTTCCAGAGCCTCCCGAAGGACCTCCAGGAAGTCGTGCTCAAAGCCGGCAAGGAAGCGGGCGCCTACGGACGGCAGATCGAAGCCTCGGAGGATGAGCAGAAGCTCGTCGCGCTCGAGAAGGCGGGCCGCCTGAAGCGCATCCCGTTCAAGGGGCGCGATGAGATGAAGAAGCTGGTCGATCCGGTGATGGCGGCCTACGCCAAGGAAATCGGCGCCGACGGCATCTTCCAGAAAATTGTCGCAATGCAGTAGCGCCTGGAAGGGTGGCGGCCGCTCCGTGCCGCCACCGCCTCCCGACACACAACGACATTCAGCGAGACGACATGAGCGACGTGCCTGTCCGCGGAGGGCTGAGCCTCTGGCGCCGCCTGACCGAGCTTTATGCGCGCATACTTTCAGTGCTGGTCGTGACGACGCTGGCGATCCTGCTCGTTCCCGTGGCGATGCAGATCTTCTCGCGCTTCACCCACATCATTCCGCATTACATCTGGACCGAGGAGCTGGCCCGCTTCCTGTTCATATGGTCGATCATGCTCGGCGCGACGCTGGCCGTCCGGGAGGGATCGCATCTCGTCGTCGACATTTGGCCGAAGCTCTCGCCGCGCACGGATGCGGCGCTGCGGCTCATAACAAGTCTCGCCATTCTCATCGTGGCACTCGTATTCGTCTGGGCCGGGTACGAATTCACGGCATTCGCCTGGCATCGCATTTCCGAGCTCGCCGAGATGCCGCTCTGGATTATCCACATCGCGTGGCCGGTGGCCGGTGCCTCCTGGATCATATTTCTCGGCGAGCAGTTCTATGACGACCTGCGCATTCTCGCGGGGCGCACGCCATGATGGGATCCGTACTCACGCAGGGCCAGGGCGCCCTGATCCTCTTCGGCGTCTTTTTCCTGCTCATGTTCCTGCGCGTGCCGATCGCCTTCGCGCTCGGCCTCGCATGCCTGCCGATCTTCATGATCGAGCCGCGGCTCGGCACCATGGGCCTCGTGCAGGAAACGTTCAACGCCTACAATTCCTTCATCCTGCTGGCCGTGCCCTTCTTCCTGCTGACGGCCAATCTCATGAACGCTGGCGGTATCACCGACAGGCTCATGCGCCTGTCGCGCGCCTTGGTCGGGCATCTGCCGGGCAGCCTCGCGCAGGTGAATGTGGTGCTTTCGGTGCTGTTCGCGGGCATCTCCGGTTCATCGACGGCGGACGCGGCGAGCCAGTCGAAGATCTTCATTCCGGCGCAGACGCGAGAGGGTTACGACGTCAGTTTCTCGGTCGCGATCACGGCCGTCTCGTCGGTGCTGGCAGTCATCATGCCGCCGTCCATCCTGATGATCGTCTGGGGCGGCATTCTCACGGTTTCGATCGGCGCGCTGTTTCTCGCCGGCATCATACCGGGGCTGCTGATCGCGCTCGTCCAGATGATCACTGTGCACACCTATGCGAAAGCGCGCGGCTACCCGACGTACACGCGCTCGACCATGTGCGAGGTCGCAGCCGCATTCTTCTTCGCGGTACCGGCCCTGCTGACGCCGGGCATCATCATCGGCGGCAAGGTTCTCGGCTGGTTCACACCGACGGAGTCGGCGTGCATCGCCGTTCTCTACGCCGGTTTCCTTTCGGTGATTGTCTATCGCGAAATGTCGGGCCGCGCGCTCTACGAAGCCTTTCTCGATACGGCTCGGCTTTCCTCGATCGTGTTGTTCTGTGTCGGAACGGCGTCGACCTTCGGCTGGCTGCTCGCCTACTACAAGATTCCCGAGGCCATCCTGGCGGGCGTCGACGGGTGGGGCATGGGACCAACGGCTGCCGGCTTCTTCATTGCCGGTGCCTTCCTCATCGTCGGCTGCTTTCTCGATGCCATCCCCTCGATCATCATCGTCGGAACGATCCTGCAGCCCCTCGCTGCATCCTCAGGCCTCGATCCAGTCCACTTCGCCATGATCGGCATTGTGGCCCTCGCCTTCGGACTGGTGACGCCACCCTACGGTCTTTGCCTAATGATCTGTTGCGCGATTGCCGAGATTCGCATCGCGGATGCGCTCAGGGACGTCTGCATCATGCTCATCCCGATGTTGCTGGTTCTCGTGATGGTGATCGTCTGGCCGCAGGTCGCGCTCTTTCTGCCGAGCCTCATATCGCCGGAATTCCTGAGGTAGGACGCGGCCTCAGGCGCTCTGCTTCGCGCTTTCGCGCATCTGGTCGCTCGGCTTCACATCCTTCGAGCGGCTGTAGATGGAGAGAGCAACGATCAGGATCACGGCAAGTACGCCGAAGAGAGCGCGATAGGCCGCCTCGGAGCGCGCACCATTGGCGAGCGGCTCGAAGGCGCCGACGACGATACCGGAGAGGCTCTGCATCACCGCAACGCCGAACATCACGGACGTATTGATCGTCGCCATGCCGCGACCGATCAGACGGTCCGGAATGGTGCCGCGGCCGTGCGTCATGACCATGGTGCTGCAGGCACTGAAAAAGCCAACGGCCACGATTGCGGCGATGGCGACCCAAACGGGCGGCTGCACGGCGAGCGCCAGCAGCCCGAGGATAGCGATCATCACAAGCGTACCGGCGACGGCAATCCACTTGCGTGTATCGAGGAAGCGATCCATCGGGCCGAAAGTGAGCATGCCCACCTGATAGGCGATCACGGCCGCGAACAGGACATTGCCCGCCTCGATGGGCGTGAGGCCGTAGACTTCGCGCAGATACGGGCCGCCCCAGAGGCCCTGTACGGTGAAGGTGCAGGCGTAGTGGCAGAAATTAAGCGCCAGAATAGGCCACAGGCGGCGATTGGCCAGCACCTCCATGAGACCCAGCATCATCTGACGTGACGTCTCGGGTTTGCGGTCGAGGAAGGGGTGCCCCGGCGGCGCATCGCGCACAATGAGCCAAACGGCAATGGTCGCGAGTGCGGTGAAGGCGACGGCCATGGCGAACACGGTGCGCCAGCCGACCGCCAACGTCGCCCAGGCGAGCGGTGTCGTTGCAATGAGATTGCCGATGAGGCCGATCGACAGGACCAGGGCCGTCAGGGTCGAGAAGCGATCCGGTGGAAACCAGCGCGAGATCACCACCATGCTGCCGATGAGCATGACGCCGAAACCCGCGCCCATGAGCACGCGGCCGGTGAGCAGGATCGGCCATGTCGGTGCGAGCGTGAAGACGATACCGCCGATGGTCGCGAGCACAAGCATGCCGGTGACCGTGCGGCGCGGGCCGAAACGGTCGAACAGGAATCCGCAAGGGATCTGCATGGCCGCGAAGCCGAAGAAGAAAGCCCCCGTCAGGCCGCCGAGCGCCTCGGGGCCGATCTTGAGATCGCGCATGAGATCGAGGCCAATGGTGACGTTCGACGCGCGAAAGAAATGACTGGCGACATAGGCTGTCGCCAGCGTCATGATGATGATCAGGCCCCGGCGGTGGGGAAAGAGGCGCCGCTCGTCAGAGGGCATTGGCGGGAGTTGACCGCTTATTGTTGAATGCTGAAGGCGTTTCCGGGCACGACCCTATGCGGCCTTGAGTGGCAGTTCAAGGATGGAACTGGGCGGCTGAGTTGCAGGAAAGTGCTGAGTTGCAGAAAAGTATTGCGGCGATGCGTGCGGCCATACTCGCTCTACGTTCTGCAGTGAGGATGCATCGAGCCGCGTTTTGCCACCCGCCCACAGCGAGAGGAAGACCTCATGGCTGAATCTATCACGACATTCCTGATGTTCGAGGGCCAGGCGCACGAGGCCATGCGCTTCTACACGTCGCTCTTTCCCAAATCCGAAATCGTGCAGATGAGCACATACGGCCCAGAGGGCCCGGGTCCCGAAGGCAGCGTCATGCACGCCATCTTCACGCTCAATGGCCAGCAGGTCATGGCATCGACAGCTACGTTCATCACCCTTTCACGTTCACGCCCTCGATGTCGTTCTTCGTTCAGTGCGAGGACGCGGCGGAGTTCGAACGGCTGTATCCCGCGCTAGCCGAGGGGGGCGTCGAGATGATGCCACCCGGCAGTTACGGATTCTCGCAGCGTTTCGGCTGGTGCAGCGACCGCTTCGGTGTGTCCTGGCAAATCAATTTGCCCTAAGCGCGCGACTTCATTCCAGCAGGGGCTACGCGAAAAACACCTCTGCTCATACAGGTACCGAGGGCTTGTACCCTATGGGCTTGCGGGTTTGTCCCGATTGTCCGGCCGCGCGCCTGTGGGCGAATAGCGGTGACGGCTTCTTCGCGTCGCCGCCGGTCGTCCACACCGCGCCCCGAGGGCGCCAATTCGAGGTGCGAAATGCGCTCGAAACTTGAGTTGCGGAGCTTGATGCTCCTGCTTCTGGTTCTCCTGCCATTCAGTGCGGCAGCGCAGAC
>JAEYYJ010000009.1 GCA_023430845.1 Pseudomonadota bacterium | reverse complement strand
GATCAGGCCGGCAAGTGCCGCTGGTTCGCCCGGCAGGCGGTTTGCGACACCTTCGCGGAGAACCGCCACCGCCGCGGGCGAGAGGCGCCCCGCCTTGCGCAGGATATTGCTCTCCGTGTCTCCCTTGCGTGCGGATGCAAGTCGAGCGGCGAGCGCCTCAGCACTGATATCCGGCCGAAGATCGATGCTGAGCGCGGCCGATCCTCGATCTCGGAGCGCCGTGCGCAGGGCGGTGGAGAGTGCATAGATGGCACCGCCTTCGAGGCCGCTCGCAGTGACGATCGCCTCTCCGCGGCTGGCCGCTGTGCCGCAACTCACGGCGATGCGCTTCAGGGGCGCACCTGCGTGGCGTTCGACGAGCGTGCGGCTCCAGCCAATGGAGACGCCGCTGTTGGCCGCCTCCAAAGGCGCGACCTCGATGCCTTTTGTTCCGAGAAGTGCCGTCCAGTGTCCGTCGGAGCCAAGGCGCGGCCAGCTCGCACCGCCGAGTGCGAGGATCACCGCCTCGGCACCGATCTCCACGTGCTCGCCCGCAGCGTCGGCGATGAGCACGCCGCCTGTTGGCAGGAGATCCACGAGGCGATGACGCAGGCGCAGCTCGACACCGAGGGTCGCGAGACGCCCGAGCCACGCGCGCAGCAGCGGCGAGGCTTTCATGGCGCGTGGGAAAACGCGTCCACTCGTCCCAACGAAGGTTTCCTGCCCCAGCGTCTCAGCCCAGGCCACCAATGCGTCGGGCGGAAATGCGCGGATGGCCGGCTCCAATAACGACTGGGCCGTGCCATATCGTCCGAGGAAGCTCTCGATAGGCTCGCTGTGCGTGAGATTGAGGCCGCCGCGCCCGGCCATGAGGAGCTTGCGGCCGGCACTCGGCATCTGCTCGATCAGCGTGACGGGGTGACCGGCGGCGGCCACGGTCTCGGCCGCCATCAGGCCGGCAGGGCCGGCGCCGACGACGACCACCCGGCCCCGCTCAGTCCTGACGTCGGGGCCGGGAGAAGCGTTGCTCACCACTTGCCGATGTTCGGTGCCGACTTCCATGGCTCGGCCGGTGCCTTCGCCTCGCCCTTCTGCAGGATCTCGATCGAGATGTTGTCGGGTGAGCGGATGAAAGCCATGCGCCCATCACGCGGCGGGCGATTGATGGTCACGCCAGCCTTCTGGAGCTTGTCGCAGAGGGCGTAGATGTCGTCCACCTCATAGGCCAGATGTCCGAAATTCCGGCCCTCGCCATAAGCTTCCGGGTCCCAATTGTAGGTGAGCTCGAGCAGCGGGGCGTTCGATTTGGCGCCCGCAGCCTCGTCATCGGTGCTCGCGAGGAAGATGAGCGTGAAGCGCCCTTCCGGGCTCTCGCGGCGCTTCACTTCCTTCATGCCGAGTTTATTGCAGTAGAAATCGAGGCTCTTGTCGACGTCGGCGACGCGCACCATCGTGTGCAGATACCGCATGTTTCCTCCTCACTGAACGATGTCCGACCTGCCTGATCGCGGATCGTGCCGGGGCCGAGCATAGTGCGGCGCTCGGCGGCCCGGCAAGCAGCTCTGGTGAGGCTCGCGCAAGGCTGGCCGCAGCGAATCGGGCGCCGTCCAGAAAGGGGCATAAGGGGAACGTGCCGTCCGCGGAGCACCTTTAGGGCGGCAATGCACAGGATAGAGGCGGGTGTTAGGGGGTTTCCGGACGCGCGGTGGAGTGGCGATAAATACAACGCTATAACAATGCATTAACAAGAGATAAATCAGACGCGACATTATCCGACGACGCGAGCTTTGGTGACCCGGTGCAGCGAATGTGCCACAGTGGACGCGGTCCAGGCTGGTATGGTGCAGCCGTCGACGCGGGAAGGTGTCATTCGAGAGGGCAAATCGGATGGCACCGGAAGGCGGACCGGCAAATGTGGCAGTTATATTAACAGTGAAGTGGGGTTCAGAAATGGGGGATTCCTCGAAAGGGCCGCCAGACATGCACGAGGGTACCGGTATTGATCCGACCTTGGGCTTGGGCGAGGCGGTCGATGGCGTCGAGGTCGTCGAGATTGCTGGCGCAATCAAGTGGTTCGACGCCTCGAAGGGATATGGGTTCATCGTTCCCGACAATGGCATGACGGACGTACTCCTCCACGTCACATGCCTGCGCGCCGGCGGTTTCCAGACCGCCTACGAGGGTGCCCGCGTGCACTGCCAGGCTCTCAAGCGGCCGAAGGGCATGCAGGCCTTCCGCATCATCAGCATGGACGAGAGCACGGCCATCCACCCCTCCCAGCTCCCACAACGCACGCATGTCGTTGTGCAGCCCGAGAGCGGTTGGGAGCGGGCTGTCGTGAAATGGTTCAATCGCGTCAGGGGCTTCGGCTTCCTGACCCGTGGCGAGGGTACGCCCGACATCTTCGTGCACATGGAGACGCTGCGCCGCTTTGGCTTCACGGAGCTGAGGCCCGGCCAGATGGTTCAGGTGCGCTGGGGAATGGGCTATAAGGGCTGCATGGCAGCCGATCTGCGCCCCGACGGGGCATCGGGACTGCCGCCCTCGCATTGAGCGGAGCGCCCGGTTGAATTTACTGACGCCAGGATACAGCAGGGCCGCGCCGCGCGCGGTCCTGTTTTGCTTGTTCGTGGCTGCGCTGGCCATGATGATGGGCGCAGCCAGTGCCCAGACCGAGATGAAGATGCGACGCGACACGCTGACCCTGCACACGGCGAGCGGGGCCCACCGTATCGATATCGAGGTTGCCGAGAGCGACCGCGAGAAGGCGTTCGGGCTCATGTTCCGCCGGTCGATGGGGGACAGCGAGGGAATGCTCTTTCCCTACCCGACGCCGCAAGAGATCACGATGTGGATGCGCAACACGTTCATTTCGCTCGATATGATCTTCATCCGAGCCGACGGCATCGTCCACCGTATCGAAACCGACACGGAGCCGCACTCCGAACGCATTATCGCTTCGGAAGGCAATGTGACGGGTGTGCTCGAGATGAAGGCCGGCTCGGCACGCCGTCTCGGCCTCAAGCCCGGTGATCGGGCCGAGCACACGCACTTCAAGAGTGCGGCCAAACGCTGATTTCTGGTGTCGGTGCCGTGGGAACAGCTTGACGCCCGCACCGCAGCACGGCACTTAACCGCCTTGGATCGGGGCATAGCTCAGCCTGGTAGAGCACCTGCTTTGGGAGCAGGGGGTCGCGAGTTCGAATCCCGCTGCCCCGACCATTCATCGATTTCTCGCCGATATCGCTTGCAGTTAGATCTGGCGGCCACGAACGGCCGGGATGGCACGGGGGCGTCCGGCATCTCCCGAATAGGGAGCTGAGACCAATGACGGACGTATCGATCTATTCGATTGTGGCTGTCATCGCCGCGCTGCTGGCCATGGTTGCCGGTCGCGTGTTCGCGCTGGAGGGCGGCAAGCGCTTTTCCTCGATATTGGCTGCCGGATACGTCGGTGCAGGCGTCGGATTGATGAGCTCCGTTCTGATCGGCCCGCTGCTCGCTTTGATTGCGCAGTACCTCAATACATCCACCACATGGTTTGACGCGCTCGACGTGGCCGGAACGACGCTATTTTGGGGTACCCTCGCCGGCGCGGCTGGTGGCCTTGCGATCGGCATGGTGGTGATCGCGCTGCCCTCGACATGGTTCAGGTGACCGGCTCAGGCCGCCGGGGATTGCCCGATAGGAGTTCGCGGCGTAGCGATGGATGTGGCGTCTCAGCGCGTCGCCAAGGATATCAGGAACTCCGTCGCTCGGTTCAGTGTTTTGCTCAGTAGGCAGCCAAGGAGATCGAGAGCAATGCCCGCTGAACAGACTTCTGATACGCCCGAGATTGGTTCCGTTTACGATTGGGTCAGTGATACCGCGCGAGAAAATCCGGCGCTGGTTGTCGGCGGTGCGGTTGCCATCGGCGCACTAGCCGCGATGGTCCTGATCAACCGCAAGCCCCAGTCCCGCGCGCGCGCCATTGAAAAGCGGATCGGGCGTGAATTGCACGCGATGGAGAAGACGCTTCGAAGCAGAAGGCCGATTTCTACGATGAGCGACCAGTTGGCCGATGCGTCAGGTGCGTTGGCCTCAGGATTGAGATCATGGGATATGGACGCGCTGCGCGGCTTGGTCAGTCGGGCCGGCGAGTTGTCGTCCCAGTTCGCGCGCGAGCGTGGATGGCGATGACCCGTCCCGCGCGGAGCCCACTTCGAGCCCGGCTTTCCCGGCCCCACGGACGGCGTACTCATGCAGCACACTGGAAATTGCCCATTGGCGGCACGATATCTGGCGTGGGGGCAACCTAGCTGAAGGGAGTGTGCCCAATGGTATCGCCCTTACGTAATTGGCATCGAATGATAGCTGCGGTCGGCGTCGTGCTGGCCTGCACCATCGTCCTGATGCAGCCTGCGTGGTCCACCGATCGACCTGGAGTTCGGGGCATCGAACGGCCGGGTGCCGCCGATGCGCGGGCGGGCGCCGAGGCGCTCCGGCAGAGGCGGGATCTCGAATCCTTGCGGCAGTCTCAGTCGATAGAATCCCAGCGGCGCGCGGCAGAGCAGCGGGAGCGCGCTATGCAGCAGCGTATCGAGGATGCCCGGCGGAGCAGCCGCTGAGCTACGTGCCAGAATTGATGACCGCCAGCCGTTCCTGCAGTCGACGCTCGGTCAACGGCTTCTCGATGAAGCCGTGTGGTTGTGCCTGGAGCGCGCGCTGCCGCGTCTGAGCGTCCGTATTGGCCGTCACAAAAATGCTTTTGATACCCAGCTTGTCGTGAATGCTCTTGGCGGCCTCGATGCCGTCTCGCGGACCGATCAGCCGAATATCCATGAGGATCAGATCGGGACGCTCTTGCGCCGCTAGCCGCTCAGCCTCGTCGGCGGATACGGCCGTGCCAACGACCACATGCCCCATGCTCTCGAGGATAATCTCCGTGCTCAATGAAATGAAGAACTCATCCTCCACGATAAGAACGCGCAGAGACTTGAGCTCGATCTCCTCGTGGTCACCCTCCGGCTTGTCTCGCTCAACGTCGCGATCGGGGCCGCTCGTGAACCAGACGGGGGGAGAGTGGGGCGTTGGGTGGGAGGGTATCATTTGCGTCGGTGCGTTTGCTTAGGTCTGCCGGAGAACAAAACTATCCGGAATATCCAGGTGCCAATGGAAGCCCCCTTCCGGAAATTTGATTGTCGCGATCCCCTGCAGCGCTTGTGGTACGAGCTTGGTGACGACGAGAGAGCCGAAACCTTGTCGACTGGGCGGTTCGAAGCGCGCAATTCCGCTTTCGATCCAGTGAATATGCACTCTGCCCTCCGCGGTCAATTCCCAGCGAATTTGCAAGCGCGCGCCGGAGGTTGCGAGTGCTCCGTATTTGGTGGCATTCGTCGCCAGCTCGTGCAGGGCGAATCCGACATTCTGTACGGCATTTCCATCCAGCATCAAATTCGGACCTGCAATCTCGGCACGCTGCTCGACGCCGAATAGATCCAGATGCGCCCGGACCAGATCCTCCAGTGGCGCACCGACCCACTGGCGTTGAACCATCAGATCCTGCGACTTTGCCAAACCTTGGACACGTCGACTGAACTGGTCGATGAAATCCTTCGTCGACGTCGTGTGGCGGGCCGTCTGCGACGCGATCCCCATGATCACGGCAAGCTGGTTCTTGGAGCGGTGCGCAAGCTCGCGCAGCAGGAACTCCGTGTGATCATGCCGGCGGCGCAACTCTTTCGACGCGTCGCTGAGCGCAACCGTCAGCGCGTTCGCTTCGTGCAGCGAGGAAGGTGTGTGCTCGACGATTTTTCCCCGGCCCAGATCCGCCGCCGCAGCGGTCGCCGCGCTGAGCGGGCGTGTCATGTACGCGCCGAACACGAACGCCAGGATCGCTCCCAATCCGAGCCCCGTGGCGATCAGCGTGATGGAAAAGAGGCGGCCGCGGCGTTGCGAGGACTGAGCAAGCGTCTCCGGTATTGTCGCGGTGATCAGCCAGCCCGCAATTCCCGAGCGGGCGGTCGTCCCCAGAATGCGTTCCTCATTTACGGCCCGCGTATGAAAGATGCCCTTCGCCGATCGCTTCTCGGCGAGCAGCTCGGGAGGAACCGGTTGTCCGACGAACGCTTCGTGCTCGCGTGATCGTGCAAGCGTAACGCCCTCGCGATCGATGATCTCGGTCATCCAATCGTTCGTGAGGCCTTGCGACACGAGCAGGTCAGCGAACCTGCGGGCATCTACGGCCATGATGAGCACGTAGCGGACGGTATCCGCTTGCATCACAGGGACTTCGATATTGATCACGTGCTGTTTCGAGACGACGCCATGGAAGACATCGGACACCTGACGCTCGGCGGTTGCGAAGACCCTGTTCGCAGTTTCCGGATCGGACGTAGGTGGAAGATCGGTGCCGAAAGGAGCGCGCGTGTTGAGCACTTGCTTCAGCGTGCGGTCAATAAGCAGAATACCTGCCTGGTCCGGCGTAATCGCCCGTCGCGCCTGATCATGGAATGCGGCCAGGTCGTTCCGCTCCAATGCTGGGGAGGTGGATAGCGTCTCGAGGGTAACCATCGCGCGGCTGATCTCGCGGTCGACATTCGCGGCGAGCGCACGCGCGACCTGCGCGACGCGTTCCTCCACTGCGTCCTCCTCGAGCTCGGCGAGCTCGCGAAATGCGACGATCGCCAACGCCACGAGTGGCAACGTGAGCGCCGCCGTGAACAGAAAGAGATACGTGCGAAGGCGCGGGGGGCGGATGAGCAGGGGAGGCCCTCGTCGACTCGTTATGGCGTGCGGTGGATGGGCCAATCTGTCCGCCCGATCGCGCCATTGTCAAGTTGGCGCAGTACGGACTTTCTCGATGGTGAATGGAGCAACTGGCCGCAGGCATTCTGCGGCTATAACAAATGTTAATTGCAGCGAGCGCCGCCGCCGTCGAGCTACGACGACCGCGACGCCACACGCATAGTGCGCCACCCCCACGCGGCAGCCGGCCATAGCAGAGCAGCGATCGTCATGAAGGCCAGAACCGCGGCAACCGGGCGATCGAAGAACGGCAGAATGCTGCCATCGGATTTCATGATGGACGTGACGAGATTCTGCTCGACCATCGTGCCCATGATGATGCCGAGCACCATTGCAGCGACTGGAAAACCGTTGCGCTCCATGACGTAGCCGATGCAACCGAAAGCAGCGACTGTCAGCACGGCGAAGAGGTTGTTGCCGATCGCGAACGCGCCGACCGCGCAGAGCACGAT
>JAEYYJ010000412.1 GCA_023430845.1 Pseudomonadota bacterium | reverse complement strand
ACAACTTCTACACGGCGACGGTATATGAGAAGGGCGCCGAGCTCTGCCGCATGATCGCGACGATGCTCGGCCGGGAAAAATTCCGCGAGGGCATGGACCTCTACTTCGAGCGCCATGACGGCGAGGCGGCGACTGTCGAGCAATTCCTTCAGTGCTTCGCGGATGTAAGCGGCCGCAATCTCGACCAGTTCATGAACTGGTACAATCAGCCGGGCACGCCGGAGCTGGTCGCCAGCCTCAAGTATGATGCGCGCGCCAAAACGGCGACGCTGGAAGTGGAACAGGTACACTCGCCGTCACCGGGTGCGGCAAAGAAAAAACCGGTTCTGCTGCCGCTCAAGATCGGCCTTCTCGGCGCCAACGGCAACGAGCTTCCACTCAAGCTGGCGAATGGCAACGACGTGCCCGACGGCGTGCTCGAGATGAGCAAGCGCACCGAGCGTTGGACATTCAAGGACATTCCATCGAAGCCGACCGCATCGCTGCTGCGTGAATTCTCGGCGCCCGTGAACTTCACCGTCAGCCGCAACGAGCGTCAGCTCGAATTCCTGATGACGCACGACACTGACGGTTTCAATCGCTGGCAGGCGTCGCAGGACTATGCCATGCGGCTCCTCGTCGGCGCCGTGAAGACCTTGCGCAAGGGTGAGCGGCCCTCGAAGCCCAGCGCCTACTGCGCCGCGCTGGCGGCCGTACTCGCCGACGAGAGCCTGGAACCAGCCTATGTCGCGCAAGTGCTCGCCGTGCCGAGCGAGAGCGATATTGCCCGCGTGCTCGCGCGCGATGTCGATCCGACACTCGTGCATCGCGCGCGACGCTGGTTGCGCAAAGCGATCGGCACCGAGCTTGGCGCCCACCTCGTCGAGATCTACGACGCGAACGACAGCGGGCGGCGCTATTCACCGGACGCCAAGAGTGCCGGCATTCGCGCACTCCGTCTCGGCGCGCTTAGCGTGCTCGCCGCGCGCGGGCAGCCGGCCGACATCGCGCGCGTCACGCGACACTTCGACGATGCGCGCAACGCAACAGACGAGATCGGCGCGCTCGCGATCCTCGCGACTTTGAGCGTGCCGGAGCGCGCCAAGGCGTTCGATCGCTTCTTCGCGCGCTGGAAGGACGACCATCTCGTCATCGCGAGCTGGTTCGGTTTGCAGGCAGCTTCGCCGCTCGCCTCGACACTGCGCACGGTGAAGCAACTCACCACGCATCCGCTCTTC
Source organism: Pseudomonadota bacterium (assembly GCA_023430845.1). Lineage (GTDB taxonomy): Bacteria > Pseudomonadota > Alphaproteobacteria > Rhizobiales > Hyphomicrobiaceae. The sequence goes on along the minus strand of JAEYYJ010000412.1, from coordinate 1,723 downwards.
TCCATGCGCACGCCGAACAATGTCTACGCGCTCATCGGCACGTTTGCCGGCGGTAACCCACTGCAGTTCAATCGGCCCGATGGTCTTGGCTATGCTTTTGTTGCCGACCGCGTTGTTGAACTTGACAAGATCAACCCGCAGGTCGCCGCACGCATGCTCGGCGCGTTCCGAAGCTGGCGTGCACTCGAAAGTGGGAGAAAACGCCTCGCGTTGCGCGCTCTGGAGAAGATTGCATCTACGCCGGACTTATCAAATGATGTCCATGAGATCGTCTCCAAAATGCTCGAATAATACTATGAGCACTTCGCCATAGTCTCCGATCTGCAAGTATTACCAAAACATTAAACTCGACATACGGCGAACCACGCCCGCATAATGTCCATGTGATTCGGGCGCTTGGGGGCCCCGGCTCATCGGCGGAATGCGCATGACGGGGGCAATGATGGCGCGGGCGATTTCACTGGTTCGGCGGGAAGGTTTCGCCGAAGCTAAAGCGCTGGTCTCTGATCAGCTCCGGGCCATCGCCCTCCTTGGCGGACATATCGACCTCCGCCGCATCGTCCTCGACCGGAACCTTCACGCAGCGCTCGCCCTCGGCCACCTCGCCCTCGCGGTCGCCTTCACCATGGCCGTCGGCGACGTCATCGGGCCCTTCGCCGGTGCCGGCATCTGCCTCAGTGCGGCGGCTGTCGCCCTCCTGCTCATGCTGCGCGCTGCCGAGAGCCCCACCCCCGTCGCTCGCCGCCCCCGCGCCGAAGTCTCGCGCCGCCCGGCTGAGGATGTGAGCAGCTTTGCCCGCTCCGGCGCCCTCGGCATCGACGGCGCCCGCCGCGAAGTCTCCGGCCTACTCGCCCTGATGAGCCACGAGTTGCGGACACCTCTCAATGCCATCCTCGGCAATGCGGAGGCCATCCGCCACGAGATCCTCGGCCCCCTCGGCACCGCTCCCTACCGCGACAGCGCGCTCCATATTCTCGAAGGCGGGCAGAACCTGCTGCGCACCAGCGAGGACATGCTGACGCTCACGAGCGCCGTCACTGCTGCCGCCTTCGGCACGCACGAGCCGGTCGACCTCGAAAGTGCCGTGCGCGACGTCCTCCGGCAGGCCGGGCCCGAGGCTGCAAGCAAACATGTGGCCCTGAGCTGGCAGTCCGCCACGGATCGCGCTGTAGTCTCGGAATCCTCGGCTCTCCACCACGCCATAACCCGCATCGTCAGTGGTGCGCTCGTCCAAGCCGACATCGGCGCTGGCATCCACGTCGAGATCGCGTCGTATCGTGGCATCGTCGAACTCATGGTCACGCTCACGCATGGCGATGCCGATGCCGCAACGCGCGCCGCCGGCACTGTCGATTGCGGTGCCGATCGCGGTCCGGCGGCCGTGCAGATTGCCGTGGCCCGGACGCTCGCGGCACTGCTCGGCACTCATCTGCACACGGCCTACGGCATTGATGGCCGCTGGCGCGCCATCCTCGAACTGCCCGCCGCGCCCGCGCAGTAAATCGCTCTCCCTGCAGGCCTGTCCCGCGCGCCCGCGGGGGTTGGCATGGGCGCGTCTGCGCGCTAACCTCGCAGCTGTCCGGACGTACGCGCTACTGTCCGGTCCGGGCGCTCCCGTTTGGCTGCTACTTTCCACGCTGACCGGTACGCGCACTCGCGCACCGAGACGACATTCGCGTCCAACGAGATCGATCCGACACACGATCGGCCAGGAGATCGACCG
>JAEYYJ010000259.1 GCA_023430845.1 Pseudomonadota bacterium | reverse complement strand
ACCCGGCGAAGCGCTCCTCGCTTTTGGACCGACAGTGCCGGTGCATAGTGGCCCGTCGATCAACTTGAGCCCGTCCAGTGATCTGATCGAGGCGGCCACCAACTTGTTCGCGGCGTTGCGCCGGCTGGACACTTCCGGCGCCACCACGATCGCGGTCATGCCAATCCCGGAGGGGGGCCTAGGCGAGGCCATCAACGACCGGCTCCGCCGCGCGGCGGTTCGCTGATTCATGAGCACATTCCCGCACGCTGCCATACTCTTCGCGCTTGCGTCCGCGTTCCTATTCGCGTTGACCAACCATTTCCAGAGCCTCGGCCTCGAAGGATCTGACGCCCGCACGGGCTCGCTGATCAATATCGCGACCGGCGCTGCGTTCTATTGGCTGCTGGCACCGTTCTTCCTGGAGAGTTGGTACTGGTTCACGTGGGGCATTGTGCTTTTCGCGCTCGTCGGCATCATCCGCCCGTCGCTTTCCTCGTTTTTGGCCATCCAAAGTATTCACGTGATGGGGCCGACGCTCACGAGTGCGCTGACGGCCTCGGCGCCCATTTTTGGCGCGCTTTTTGCTATTTTCCTGCTCGGGGAGACACTCGATCTGAAGACCGCGATTGGTATCGCGGCGGTCATGGCGGGTGCTGTCGTGGCCAGCTATCACCCTCAGGGTATTGTCCGCGACTGGCCGCTGTGGGCCATTTCATTGCCGGTCGGCGCGGCATTCGTGCGCGCGAGCGGCCACGCCGTCACCAAGCTCGGTTTGGAGGACGTGCCAAGTCCATCCTTCGCGGTGCTGGTTTCAAATACCGTATCGCTCGTCATCGCCTCGGCGGCCTTCCGCATCGAGGGGCGCTCCATCACGGGAAACCGCAAGTCGATCGGATGGTTCGTCGCGTCGGGAATAGCTGCGGCGATTTCGCTGCACTTCCTGAACTCGGCCCTGCAGATCGGCGAATTGGTTGCCGTCGTACCGATCGTATCGGCGACACCGGTATTCACGATGCTGCTGGGCTTGTTCGTATTCCGGCGCGAGAAGTTCTCGTGGCGGATGGTGGCGACCATCGCGCTTGTCGTGCCGGGCGTAATGCTCGTGGCTATACCTTAGGCTCAAAAGCAAGGACCGGAGGGCAGATGTCTGCAGCCTCCGGCCTCTAGAACTCGAACAGCGATATTCTGTCGAACGGGGTAGCCTGAGAAGCACCCCGCAGAAAACTCACTTCTTCTTCGCAGCCTTCTTGGCCGGCTTCTTCGCAGCGGCCTTCTTGGCCGGGGCCTTCTTCGCAGCAGCTTTCGCCATTTGAATGTCTCCTGAGAGTCTGTCGAGTTCCACGCACGAATCACCCGTGCGCAAAAAAGCTTTGCTGTTTTTCAAAGCGAATGTTGACTGGGTTTTTGAAAACTTCGGTGAATACGTTTGATGTTGCAGACCCAGTGTTGCGATAAATCCTCATTTTCAGCCAGTTGATGACTACCGGTTCATCCACCACGTGAATCCAAGCGTCCACCTCGCGCGCACCTGCGACAGTTCGGCCACCGTACCTTCAGTCATGCATGGACCGCAGATTGAACCTGCGTTGCGCACCAGCGCACACGTCGGACGCTTGCGAGAGGTTCGTACCACTACTACGATAGTCCGGACATATGCGGGGATCGCAGCGGACGCCGTCCGCCAAGCGAGCCTCATCTCCAGGGAGGACGAGGACGATGGACGCCACGACAGAAGATCGCTGGCAGAAGGTGGTCTACGACACGCTCAAGAAAAACGGCGTCACCATCTTCAGCTATGTGCCGGATGCTGGCCACCGGATGGCCATCGACCTGTCGCTCGCCGATCCCGACGTTCATTCGGTCGCGCTGACGACGGAGGAGGAAGGCGTGGCTCTCGCCGCCGGCGCCCACCTCGGCGGCGCGAAATCCGCCCTTCTCATGCAGAGCAGCGGCCTCGGCAACTGCATCAACTTCTTTTCGATGATCACGGGCGGCAAGTTCCCCTTCCTGACCATCCTCTCGATGCGCGGCGATTACGGCGAGGGTAATCCCTGGCAGATGGGCATGGGCAAGGCGACCCGGCCGATCCTCGATGCCATGGGTTTCGTAACCGTCGAGATCACGCGCCGTGACGAGGTCGAGACGGCTATCGATGCCGCCTGCACCATGGCCTTCCAGTCGGGCGAGGCCGTCGCGGTCCTGCTGACGCAGAAGCTCATCGGCGCGAAGAAGTTCTGAGGGGGAAACAATGGCAAAATCAGAAAAATCAGCGCCGAAGTTCGACCTGGACCGCAGCGTGGCAGTGCCACAGCTCATCGGCAAGCAAGAGGACTTCCTCTTCATCGGTGGTCTCGCGGGCACGGCGAAAGACCTCGCAGCGCTCACCAATGACGGGTGGAACTACTACGGCATGGCAGGCGCCATGGGAGCCGCCGTATCCATGGGGCTTGGCTTGGCACTGGCCCGACCGGACAAGAAGGTCATCGTGGCGACCGGTGACGGCGAGCTGCTCATGAACGTCGGATCGCTTGCAACGGCGAGCATCCTAAACCCGCCGAACCTGCGCATTCTCTGCGTTGACAATGGCCACTACGGCGAGACCGGCTATCAGAAGAGCCATACAAGCCTCGGCGTGGATCTCGAGCAGATGGCGATCGGTGCCGGCATCAAATCGACCATGACGGTCGAGACGCAGGAGCAGATCTCGGCCGGCGCGCGCATGCTTCGCGAGAGCAATGGCACGTGCTTCGTGCTGCTGCGCGTGAAGCCCGAGGACGGCCCGAAGTTCAAGCGCGACATGGACCCGGGCTCGACGCGGGTGCGCTTCCTTCAGGGCATGAAGGCGAAGGCCTGAGACAATCGCTCCTGCGCCCGGTTATTCCGGCCGGGCGTAGGGCGCCAATTCCGCAAGTGCACGCGTGTAGACGTCGCGCTTGAAGGGCACGATCAGCTCGACAAGCTCATCGACCGCGGCCCAGCGCCAAGCGTCAAACTCCTGAGCATGTCCCTCGGGAATGATGTTGATCTCGTTCTCATCACCATGAAACCGCACGGCGAACCAGACCTGCTTCTGGCCGCGATACTTGCCGCCCCAGGTCACGGGCTGAAGCGCTTCCGGAAGATCATACATCAGCCAATCGTGCGTGCGTCCGAGCACGGACACCGAACACATGCCGGTTTCCTCGCACAATTCGCGTAGCGCGGCAGCTTCCGCATCCTCGCCCTCATCGATCCCGCCTTGCGGCATCTGCCACCAGCGATCGAACGTGCCGCCGCTCTCCTTGCCGGCGCGACCGATGACGCGACGGCCGACCCACACGAGACCGGCGCGGTTCACGGCCATGATCCCGACACAGGGACGATAGGTGAGCGTCGTTCCACTCATTGTCGTCACCGACGTTGGTGCGTAGTTTCAGACGATGCCGTCGGACTTGAGCTTCGCGATCTCCTCGGCGGACTTGCCGAGCGAGGTCAGCACCTCATCCGTGTGCTCGCCGAGCGTGGGCGGCGGGATCTTGTGCTCGACCGGCGTCGCGGAAAAGCGCATCGGGCCGCGGATCAACGGCACCTTTCCAGCAGTTTTGTGTGACATCTCGATTTTCATGCCGCGGGCTTGAACCTGCGGATCCTCGAAAACCTCTTTCAGATTATTGATCGGCCCGCACGGAACGCCGGCCTTTTCGAGCGCCGTCACCCACTCGGCGGTCGTGCGCTTCATCATGATCGGCTCGAGGAGTTCGTCGAGCGCATCACGGTTCGTCACGCGTGCGGCATTGGTCGCGAAGCGCGGATCCTTCGGCAGGTGATTGGCATCCGCTTCCTGGCAGAGCTTGACGAAGAGATTATCGTTGCCGCACGCGAGGATGACAGCACCGTCCTTCGTCTTCACGGACTGGTAGGGCACGATATTTGGGTGCGTATTGCCGAGGCGCCCCGGAGGTTCGCCGGTCGCGAGGAAGTTGCCACCCTGGTTCGCCAGGATCGCGACCTGGGTATCCAGCAGGGCCATGTCGATGTGCTGGCCGATACCGGTCTCCGCCCGATGAGCAATGGCCGCGCACACCGCAATCGTCGAGTACATTCCGGTCATGATGTCGACGATCGGCACACCCGCACGCTGCGGACCGCCGCCCGGCTTGTTGTCGCGTTCACCGGTCACACTCATGAAGCCGCCCATGCCCTGGACCATGAAGTCGTAACCTGGCTTCTCGCGATACGGGCCGGTCTGCCCAAAACCTGTGATCGAGCAGTAGATAATCTTGGGATTGATCTTCTTCAGATCCTCGTAGCCGAGGCCGTAGCGGTTCAGATCGCCGGTCTTGTAGTTCTCGAGGACCACGTCAGCAGTCTTGGCGATCTCGCGCACGATCGCCTGACCATCGGGCTTCGACACGTCGATGGTGATCGATTTCTTGCCGCGGTTTGCGCACATGAAATACGCCGATTCCGTCGTCTCCTTGCCGCTCTCGTCCTTCATCCAGGGCGGACCGAACGCGCGGGAGTCATCGCCTTTCTTGGGACGCTCGACCTTGATGACGTCAGCGCCGAGATCGGCCAGGTTCTGCGCGCACCAGGGACCGGCGAGGACGCGCGTAAGATCCAGAACACGGATATGCGAGAGAGGCCCCGACATCGGCGATTCCTTGTGAGTTTTGTGGGTCGTTGCTGCCCAAAGTCTTAAGTGGGGGCCGGGGCAGGCGCAAGGGCGCTGCTATGCAGGGCGGGCCGCGCTGGCCATGTAGTTGAC
>JAEYYJ010000205.1 GCA_023430845.1 Pseudomonadota bacterium | reverse complement strand
CTGGAAGAGCGCTGGGATCGCAGCGGCTTCGGCAATAACATGGTGCACAAGATTGGAGTGACCGTTCGCGCATGAGCACGACAGCAGAAGCCATGATCGACGTGCGCGTGTGGCGCGGAGACGAGGAGGGCGAATATCAGGCCTTTTCCGTGCCGCGCCGCGACAGCCAGACCGTGCTGGATGTGGTCACCTGGATCCAGCGCCATGCCGATCCGACGCTCGCCTACCGCTTTGCCTGCCGGGTCGGAGTGTGCGGCTCCTGTGCGATGACGGTCAACGGCCGCCCGCGCTGGACGTGCCGCACGCACGTGTCGAAGGTCATCGAGGACGGTCGCCTCGAGATCGGGCCGCTCGCAAACCTGCCGGTGATCCGCGACCTCGCGGCCGACATGACGCCTTTCTTCGACAAATGGCAGAAGGCCGAGGGCACGTTTGTTCCCTCGCGCACGCGCCACGAGCCGCTGGAGACGATCAGCCCTGAAAGCGCCGAACGTCAGGCGGCGGATGCGGCCATCGAGTGCATCAACTGCGGTGTGTGCTACGCGGCCTGCGACACGGTCCGCTGGAGCCCCGAATATTTCGGCCCGGCCGCGCTCAACCGCTCATGGTCGCTGGTCAACGACGTGCGCGACACGGGCAATCTGAAGCGGCTCGCCGCAGCCGCGAGCAGCGGCGGCTGCCACAACTGCCATTCACATCAGTCCTGCGAGCAGCTCTGCCCCAAGGGCCTCAATCCCACGGCTTCGATCGCCGGGCTCAAGCGGCGCACTATGCAGGCTTACATCCGCGGAGAGATTTCGTGAGCGCCGTCCGCCTGTATGTCTGGCAGCGGCTCACGGCGCTGCTCATGGTGCCGCTCATTGCCGTGCACCTGATCATCATCATCTACGCGACGAACCGTGGGCTCAGTGCCGCGGATATTCTCGGCCGTACGCGCGGCAGCGTCGCTTGGGGGCTGTTCTACACGCTCTTCGTGGCGGCAGCATCGATCCACGGGGCCATCGGCGTGCGCGGTGTCGCGCGCGAGTGGCTCGGCTGGGGCAACACGGCGCTCGACCGTCTCATGTGGATTTTCGGCGTGGTTCTGATGGTGCTCGGCTTGCGTGCTGTTTATGCGGTGGTTGGAACATGAGCGCGACACCGCACACGACAGCCTATCGCCGCGATCGCCTGTGGCTCGCGGCCATGGTTCATCGCGTCTCGGGCGTACTGCTCGCCGCGTTCCTGCCGCTACATTTCCTCGTGCTCGGGCTCGCCATCCGGGGCGAGGCCGAACTCGATGGCTTTCTGCAGTGGACGAAGTCGCCGCTGGTGAAGTTCGCGGAGCTCGGTCTCGTCCTACTGCTCGCCATTCATCTGCTCGGCGGCATTCGCGTCCTGCTGATCGAGAATATGCCCTGGCGCGAAGGACAGAAGCAGATGGCGACGATCGCAGCCGTAGCGGCGGTTGGCATCGCCTGCGTGTTCCTGATCGCCCTGCTTTAGTCAGGCATTACCACTGGCCGTAGTACGTCCACGCTCTCTGATCACCCCAGCTCGCCGCGCCGAAGCGAAAACCGGGGTCCCAGCTCGCCGAAGCCCGAGGTATCGGTCGGGACCGATAAAGCGTCGCGCTGCGCTCCCAGCCTTGGACTCTTGGGCCCCGGACTTTCGCAGCCTTCGAGCGGTGCCGATAACGCACGTCTCCGCGCGGCCTGTAGCAGTTGCGACAATCGCCGACCGTCTCGACCATGCTCGTCGTGCCCGTTGCAGCTGCGCGTGCCGAGAGGGGCGCAGCCTCGGCTGGTTTGTGATGAACACCAACGACAGATAGCGCCAGCAGAGAAACAGCAATGACGTGCTTGAGCATAGTCATCTCCTCGGGAGAGACCGCCCGGCACGACGCGCGGGCGGCACGAATTTCATCGACGGTAAGCTGAAGTACGGAGCCATGGCATCCGTAACTCTATGGAGAAAATGGGTTGCTTGTCCCGGTTGACGCGAAGTCTTGGTAACGCAATCGCACGTCCAGCACTGCGGCCGCGTCGCTCGATCGTGAGCCATGACGCCGATCAATGATGATAGCGCTTGCGGAAGTAGGCCCGCGACCTGTCGGGGTTCCACTTCGAATACTGTTGGTAGCCGTAGAAGTAATAATGGCAGCGGTGCCAGTCACCGCAATGCTTGTGACTCCACTTACCCGGCAGATGGCGATGCTCTTTCAAAGGCCCCAGCCATCCTTTACGGCACTTGCGATGCCGGTGGCCGTACTCGCCATGCCGATGACCGTATTTGGCGTGATGCCGGTGTGTGCGATGATAAGTGCGATGACCGACCGTGTGGGTCATTACCGCGGGCGCCACCACGCGATGGGACGCGAGCGGCGCCGCCGTTGCCGCCTTTCCGTGCAAAAGACCAAGGGCCAAAAGCCCGATAACCATGGCGCTCGTACGCATACTCTACCTCCTCGGGTGCTGCCCAATGCCAAAACGCACGACGAGGGCTGAAAGTCTCACTCGGGAGCGTCCGTCTTCCGCATGGTGGGATGGGCTTACAACTTTCCTGAGGGGGCAACCAAAGCGGTATGTGCGCCTGACGCTTATCGGCATACCATTTGCTCTGCCTGGAGACGTCCGGTTGCGCGTTTGGGGGAACGTGCGGCCGCGCCATGCGTTCACGGGGTGGCAAAAACGGCAGGTAGGGACATGTCCATGAGTTTGCTCGAGCATTCGAACCATCTGATTGATGAGAACCGCCGTCGCATCGAGCGCTTTCGCTCGGAGCTCGCAGAGACTGCGGGCTTGGACAGTGCCTTGCGCCAGCGTGTGCTGCAGCAGATGGAGCTCTCGCTCCAGTGCCTCGTCCGGCATCGTGACGCGCTGGCGCGTGTCAGCGGCGATCTCGGTAAACTTGGCGCCTGATCGGCGCTGCGCCTCAACCTTTTGTTAACCGTAGCGGCCGACTCTCGATGATGCCGGTATTCGCTCGTGCGCGTGCCGGAAGGGTGTCGCGTCATGAGGTTCATCGCCGTCATTCTGATCCTGCTCGCAGCAGGCAAGGTCGGTTATCAACAGTATCTCTATCGCGCGGCCACGGCCGACGTGATCCTCTCGACCTTCCGGGAGCAGGCGGTCGCCGCCTGCCAGCGTGACGCTACGGCCACGGGCCTCGCCGACCGCACGGCATGGGCAAGCCCCTCGCAGGTCTGGTTCGGTGTCGGCAATCCGCACGCCGACGTCTCCGTCTGGCAGGTCGACCACGCGCGCTGGGGCGAGCGCTACCGCACGCCCTTCATATTCGTCGCAACGGCGAACACCTCGGGCGGGCCCGTGTGCGCCTACGACATCGGGGCGCGCCGCACCATGGTGCTCCCGCTCGGCCATTCCTGAGCTCTCGAGGGGCAGGTTGGCGATCCGCGCCTGACAACGCTGCCCCCATCCGCTAGAACGGCTCCCGAACGATCATTGACTTCATGGGAGCGGTACGATGGCGAAGGTTGCTTTTATCGGTCTGGGCGTGATGGGCTATCCCATGGCGGGGCACCTTCTCAAGAAGGGCGGCCATGAGCTGACCGTCTACAACCGCAATCGCGCCAAGGCCGAGGCCTGGGTCAAGGAATACGGCGCGGGCAAGACGGCGGCGACGCCGGCCGAAGCGGCCAAGGATCAGGACTTTGTCTTCTCCTGCGTCGGCAACGACGATGACCTGCGCGCCGTGACACTCGGCAAGGACGGCGCCTTCGAGACCGTCCGCAAGGGCTCCGTCTTCATCGACAATACGACCGTGTCGGCGAACATCGCTCGCGAGCTCCATGCGGCCGCGAAGGACAAAGGTTTTGGCTTCCTCGATGCGCCTGTTTCGGGTGGCTCGGCCGGTGCGCAGAATGGCGTGCTGACGGTCATGGTCGGCGGTGACGCGGATACGTTCGCCAAGGCCGAGCCGATGATCGCGGCCTTCGCGCGTATGGTCACGCTGATCGGCGCCCCGGGTGCTGGCCAGCTCACGAAGATGGTCAACCAGATCTGCATTGCGGGCATCGTCGAGGGCCTCGCCGAAGGCATTCACTTCGCGCAGAAGGCCGGTCTCGACCTGCCGAAGGTCATGGAGACGATCTCCAAGGGCGCGGCCGGCTCCTGGCAGATGGAGAACCGCTGGAAGACCATGGGCGACGCCAAGTACGACTACGGCTTTGCCGTCGACTGGATGCGCAAGGATCTCTCCATCGCGCTGGAGGAAGCGCGCGCCAATGGCTCGACGCTGCCGGTGACAGCGCTCGTGGATCAGTTCTATGCCGAAGTGCAGCGTCTTGGCGGCAAGCGCTGGGATACGTCGAGCCTGCTCGCGCGCCTCAATCAGAACTGAGGGCGCGCGCGCTCAAACCTTGATCGGTACGCTTTTTTGGACGCTGATGCCTTCGGGCGTCAGCGCACACTTGAGCGCGATCGCCTCGACGCCGATCTCCAACGCCTCGGCGAGACCGGCGGCATAGTTCGGATCGATGTCGCGCGCGAACGTAAGGCGCGTCGCGTCATTGCGCTGGATGAGGAACACCATCACGGCGCGATGGCCCTCGC
>JAEYYJ010000128.1 GCA_023430845.1 Pseudomonadota bacterium | reverse complement strand
GCATAAGCTGGTGTCTGATCGGCCTCGTGGCCGTCTATGCCGCCGATCTCGCACTCACCGACATCAGTCGCTACCTCGTCGTCCCGCTCTCGATCACGGTTGTGAGAACGTTCGTCGCGAGTCTCGCGTATGCTGGCTTGCTGACGGCATTGCTGCTCACACCCTTCACACCCCGGCCCGTCCCCACCGCCACATCGGACGCGGTGATGCTTCCGGCGACGACGCGCCTGACGCCCTGGTGGCTCAAGGTGCCGCTCTGGGTGCTCACGCTTCTCATCCTGGCGACGACGCTTCTCGGCTACCTCGCGCTTGGTCGCTTCATCGCCCAGCAGCTCGTTCTGACCGGAACGGTGATCGTCGCCGCCGGCCTGATCTACCTGACCATCTGCTCGATCACGCGCACGATCGACCAGCCTTCCAACCCCATCGGCCACACGCTCACGACGCGCCTCGGCGTAACGCCCGCGCGGCTCGGCGAACTCGCGTGGCTGGTCGAGATGCTCCTTACGCTCCTGCTGCTACTCATTGCCGTACCGCTCGTGCTCGTGCAGTGGGGTTTCACCGCGGCTGACATTCGCGACTGGTTCGCTCGCGCGTTCTTCGGTTTCGAGATCGGCCAGCTCCGCATCTCACCGGCCCGCATCCTCTTCGGCATACTGCTCTTCATTGGATTGGTCTTCGCGACGCGCCTCTTCCAACGCTGGCTGCACGATCGCGTCCTCCAGCCACGCCGCGTCGAGGCCGGTATCGCCAATTCGATCGAGACGGCCGCCGGCTACACCGGCATCGCGCTCTCCGCGATCCTCGCGATCTCCTACGCCGGTCTCGACATCACCAACATTGCGATTGTCGCCGGCGCCCTGTCGGTCGGCATAGGCTTCGGCCTCCAGTCGATCGTCAACAACTTCGTCTCGGGTCTCATTCTCCTCGTCGAGCGCCCGGTGAAAGTCGGCGACCGGATTGTCGTTGGCGATCAAGAGGGGCACGTCCGCCGCATCAGCGTCCGCTCCACTGAGATCGAGACATTCGATCGCGCGCGGCTGATCATTCCGAACTCGGAGTTGATCACCGGACGCGTCATGAACAAGACCCACCGCAGCCTCATTGGCCGCGGCTCGGTGCGTGTCGGCGCCAACTACGGTGCCGATCCCGAGAAGGTCATCGAGATCATCGTCGCGTGCGCCAAGGCACACCCCCAAGTGCTGACAGAGCCACCACCAGGCGCCGTATTCGACAACTTCGGCGCAAGCTCGATCGACTTCTTCATGTGGTTCTTCGTCGCCGATGTCTCGCGCGCCGCCGGCACACAATCGGATCTACGCATTGCCATCATGAAGGCCTTCAAGGAGGCCGGCATCGAGATTCCGTTCGCGCAGCACGACATTCACCTGCGCGACCTCGATGGCGTGCGCACACTCATCAATCGCGCCGTTGAAGAGCGCGCGGTAAAGACACAAGGCGCGCCCCGGGGAACGTCTGACCGGAGCACCGCCCAGGACGTCGACGAGAGCATCGGCGCACACACGCCGCCACCCGACGAACCACCCGCAAGGGGCGGTTAGTCGCGCGATCGCTGAGAGGCCGCGGGCTCCCAGTCGCCGAACTGGGCGGGCGCCAGGCGGCTCATGTCGAGCAGCCCCACGGACACGAGCACGCCAGCCTCGACCGGTGCCGCACGCGCCTCGTCGGGCATCTTGCCCGCCGTAATGAGATAAAGCGCACCTCCGGCCACGGTGATGGCCAACGAGGCAAAGAGGCTCCGCGGCAGCGGACGAATGCGGTTGATCAACATGCTGGCAATGATCCGGACGAGAGACTGCATGAAGCAACCAAAAGTTGCCGTCCGATCATCCTGCGCGCAAAAGATTTAGGAGGTCTTAACCGGCGCGCCAATACGACACGCCGGTCGATCGATCGGCCCCCTACCCGCGGATCGAGAAGCCGCCGCAAACCGGGATCGCCGTGCCCGTCACGAAATCCGACGCCGGCGCCGCCAGGAAGACCGCGATGCCCGAGAAATCCTCGGGCTTGCCCCAGCGCCCCGCCGGTGTGCGCGAGAGCACGTTTTCATTCAGCCCTTCGATATCGACCCGCGCCCGCTGCGTGAGCTCGGTATCGATCCAGCCTGGCAGGATGGAATTCACCTGGATGTTGTCCTTGGCCCAGGCCGTCGCCAGCGCGCGCGTCATCTGCACGATGCCGCCCTTCGATGCCGCGTACGCCGTCGTGAGCGGCGCGCCGAACAGCGACATCATCGACCCGATGTTGATGATCTTGCCGCCGCCCGCCTTCTTCATTTCGGGATAAACCGCCTGCGAGCAGTAGAAGGCACCATCGAGATTGATCGACAGGATCTCGCGCCATTCGCCGACCGTGTACGTCTCGGGCGCCTTCCGGATATTGATGCCCGCGTTGTTCACGAGAATGTCGATGCGACCCATCTGCTTCGCCGCATCCGCGACCATCTTCCGGCAGGAGGCTTCGTCCGCCACATTCACTTCGACCACTGCCGTGCGCACGCCGCGCTTCGCCAGTGCTGCGGCCGCAGCCTTCGACTTCTCCGCCTTGCGCGCGGCAATGACGATGTCGGCGCCCGCATCGGCAAGCCCCTCGGCCATACCGAGACCGATGCCACCGTTGCCGCCCGTGATGAGCGCGACCTTACCCTTCAAATCGAACATGGAACCGTTTCCTCTGCTTTGTCTGGCTCTGCTTCGTCTGGCCGCCGGCTGCTTCCTGTGGCGCTCACGTTGTAGTGCCGGAGTAGCGGCGCTGTCACGCCTTTGTCGGACGCGGTTCCAACACCATCTGCGTCTGCGTGATGATCGCGACGACACCGCCGTCGTTTTCACGCGTGATCCGCGTCTGCCAGACCTGCGTGCGCCGTCCACGATGGATCGGCGTTGCCTCACCGATAATCGTCGTGCCGACCGGCGCACCTGAGATGAAATTCGTCTTCGACTCGATGGTCGTCGTCGAATGTCCCTCCGGCAGATTGAGCACCGTGCCCGCCGCACCGAGCGTGTCGGCGAAGGCCATGATCGCACCTCCATGAATGGTCGCCGGTCGCGTGCATACTTCCGGCCTCACGACGAGATGCGCTCTGACACACTCGCGCGTCGCCGCTACGAGCTCGATACCGAGAAGCTCGGCGAAAGGCATCCGTAAGCTCTTGAGGCGCTCGAGCTCTGCTGTCGACATGGTTGCTGCTCCCTGACTGGATCCGGTCTGTCAGTAGACTTCGTTTGTCCAAGCCTACCCAAGCTCGCACACCACGGCCAGCACCGCCGCGCAATTACCCGCCCGATCAAGGGCGGAACCCAGCCGGAAGCCGAGCGTTTCTACCCATAACAAATGTTGCATAAGGAGATGAGACATGGCCGTTGATCATGATCGGCATACGCCGCACGAATATCAGGACTATATCGACCGTGCGCCGTCGAGCGATGCAAGTGGTTGGGGTGTGATCCTTGGTATTGCTGCGCTTCTGGCGATCCTGGGCATGCTGTTCATCGGCATCGGGAACACGCCGACCGGTACGACGACCACTGAGCCGGCAATCGAGCGCACGGCGCCGACTCCGACGCCTGCTCCGACACCGGCACCGACCCCGACGACACCGTCGCCGGCGCCGAACTAACATCTCGGATGGCGCCAATCCGATGCTTGCAAGCCCTGGCCTCCGCCGGGGCTTGCTTGCGTTCAGAGCCTTCGAACACCGGAGTTGATCCGCCGCACATGGGGGCGTAGTCCTCTGCAATGTTTCCTGCGGAGGCTCGATGACGATCCCTTCTGAGCGCGCGGCGCTCGTACTTTTCTCCGGCGGACAGGATTCGACCGTCTGCCTCGCCTCTGCGCTTAGCCGCTACGATCGCGTCGAGACCATCGGCTTCGACTACGGCCAGCGTCATCGCGTCGAGCTCGACCAGAGACACACGGTCATAGCAGCCTTGCGCGAACGATTTCCCGACTGGTCACAGCGGCTCGGTGAGGATCACGTCCTTTCGCTTCCGACACTCGCGCAGATCAGCGAAACGAGCCTCACGCGCGAGACCGAAATCGAGATGACCGCGTCGGGCCTTCCGAGCACGTTCGTGCCAGGGCGCAATCTGCTCTTCTTCGCCTACGCTGCAGCCCTCGCCTATCGACGCGGCATGTCGACACTCGTCGGCGGCATGTGCGAGACCGACTATTCAGGTTATCCCGATTGCCGCAATGATACGCTGCAGACGCTCGCACACGCGTTGACACTCGGTCTCGATCGGCCAGTGGCGATCGAGACGCCGCTCATGGCCATCGACAAGGCCGGCACATGGGCACTCGCTGAAACGCTCGGTGGTGCGGCGCTGCTCGACATCATCGTCGAGCATACGCACTCCTGCTATCTCGGCGAACGCACGAGGCGCCATGCCTGGGGCTATGGTTGCGGAACCTGCCCGGCCTGTGAGCTGCGCGCCGGCGGCTTCGAGCGCTGGCAATCCGGACGCCGTTGAGCCTCAACGACCACCCAACCGTGTCAGACGCGCGGCGGCTTCCGGCGCACCGAGTTCACTCGCTTTCGCGTACCACTGGCGGGCCATGGCAATATCAGGCTGCAAGCCGACGACCTTGAGCCGCGTCAGTTCGTGCGGATCGTAGGTGCCGGCCAATGCCAGCGCGCTCTCGGCGAGGCCCGCTTCCGCGGCACGGCGGAACAGCGCCCGCGCCGGCTGGATATTGCCCTGGCTCAGCAGCTCCTTGCCCTTGGCATGCAGACCAAGGGCGCGATCGCGCTCCGGGCTCGACTGCGGCTCGGGCTGGGGCAACGGCTCGAGCGGCCGCGCCAGTGCCGCGACGACGCTCGGTGCCTGCTTGGGTTGCGCCTGCTGCTGCGTCGATGGCGCAATGAGCTGCACCGGCCCCACGACAAGCGCCGTCTTGGCTTCGGTCAGCACTTTGCCCTCGATCGTCACCAGCGAAATGACGACGTCCCATCGCCCTTGCTGAAGGCCGACCGGCAGAACGATGCCGAGGCTCGCAAGTCCGGCCAGCGGAATGGCCCAGGCACCAGGGC
>JAEYYJ010000107.1 GCA_023430845.1 Pseudomonadota bacterium | reverse complement strand
CCCGCGGCGAGCACGATGACGACCGTGCTCGTGAGCAGCAGCATACGATCGATGCGGCGGATGTATTCGTCGGCGGTGATGGGGCGGGCAGGTTTGCGCATGGCTCTCTCCAAGAGCATCGAGGGCTGGCCCGGTACTGCTGCACGATGCCGGGTTATGCTTCTGTTGTGCCAAACGCGCGCCCTGCGCCGCTGTTTCCGCGGGAACACGGTAATCCACAGCCTGTTGTGCCGGAGCCTCAGTTTGGACCCAGTGCCTCAAAGTTGAGCGTGTGCCGCTCGAGTTGCCGCAGCTTCCTATTTCCGCTCGGGGCGAAATACGATATGCCCGGCCAACGAGTTGTATGATGCGAGGCGCCACCGATTCGGGCGCCCGGTGGTGCTGTGGTGACATGGCCCGCCGCGAAGGCGGACAGCATGGACACATTGCTCAAGGACGCGCTGGCCCTGAAGCGGGACGCCCACCGGCTACCCGATCCGCCCTATTTCGACCCTGCGGCGCTGCGCCGGGAACTTACGGCCATTTTCCGCGCCCATGACGAGAGCGCTGAAGCCGCCCGCCCCGCCATCGTAGAGTGCCTGCGCGGTCTCATGACCAATGCGCGCGAGGAAGCACACGCTCAGCTCCTGTCAGACGGCAAAGGGCGGCGCTGTGCCGAGGGTCTTTCGACCTTCCAGGACGAACTCATTGCCCTCGTGTTCGACTACACGCGCGCGCACGTCTACCGCAGTAACAACCCCGCCGACACCGAGCGTCTGACGATCGTCGCGACCGGCGGCTACGGCCGCGCCCTGCTGGCACCCGGCTCGGACATCGATCTCCTCTTTCTGCTGCCTTACAAGCAGACGCCCTGGGGCGAGAGCGTCGTCGAATACATCCTCTATATACTGTGGGATCTGCGCCTGAAGGTCGGCCACGCGACCCGAACGGTCGACCAATGCCTGCAGCTCGCCCGCGCTGACGTCACCATCTGCACGGCACTGCTCGATGCGCGCTATGTGCTCGGTGATCGCCCGCTTTTCGACGAGCTCGTGCGTCGCTTCAGCAACGAGGTGGTCAAGGGTGGCGAGCGCGGCTTCATCGAGGCGAAGCTCGCTGAACGCAACAGCCGCCACCAGCGCGCGGGCGCCTCGCGCTATCGCGTCGAGCCGAACATCAAGGATGGCAAGGGCGGTCTCCGCGATCTGCACACGCTTTACTGGCTCGCCAAGTACATGGCCGGCGGCTCCGGCGTGGGCGATCCGATCGTCCAGCCGATCTTCACGGCGGAAGAGCAGACGACATTCCGTCGTTGCGAAGACTTCCTCTGGACCATCCGCTGTCATCTCCATTTTCTAACCAGACGGCCGGAAGAACGCCTGACTTTCGAGTACCAGCCGCAGCTGGCCGAGATTCTCGGCTATGCGAACCGCATGGGGCTCAAGGCCGTCGAGCGCTTCATGAAGCACTACTTCATGGTCGCCAAGGATGTCGGCGACCTCACAACCGTGCTCTGTTCCTGGCTCGAAGTGCAGCAGCTCACGACCTCACCGAGGTTCGACGCGCTCTTTGATCCCATGGGCTGGCGCATGCGGAGGCGCGTGCGCCGCACGACCGCTTTCCGCATCGACAACGGCCGCCTCAATGTCGCGGACGCCGAGGTTTTTCGCCGCGATCCCGTGAATCTCATCCGCTGCTTCGCGCAGGTCGAGGAAACAGGCGCATTCCTGCATCCGCAGGCCATCCGTCTCATTCGCCAGTCTCTCCGCTTCATCGACGACGATCTGCGCAATGATCCGGAAGCCAACCGGATCATGCTGAACCTGATGACGGCGCGCGGCACACCGGAGTTGACGCTCAGGCGCATGAACGAAGCCGGCGTGCTCGGGCGCATGATCCCGGAGTTCGGCCGCGTCGTCGCAATGATGCAGTTCAATCTCTACCACCACTATACGGTGGACGAGCACCTCATCCGCACCGTCGGCGTCGTCTCCGAGATCGAGCGCGGTGAGAGCGAGGACAAGCATCCGCTTTCCCACCACATCTTCAAGGCCGTCATCAACAGGCGGGTTCTCTTCGTCACGGCCTTTCTGCATGACATCGGCAAGGGCCGCGCCGAGGATCACTCGGAGCTCGGCGCGAGGATTGCGCGCAAACTGTGCCCGCGCCTGGGCCTAAGCGAAGCCGAGACTGAACTCGTCGCGTGGCTTATCGAGAACCACCTTCTCATGAGCAACATCGCGCAGAGCCGCGACATCGCCGATCCGAAGACGATCCGCGATTTCGCCGAAACCATGCAGAGCGTCGAGCGCTTGCGGCTCCTGCTATTGCTGACGGTCGCGGATATCCGGGCTGTCGGCCCGAACACGTGGAATGGCTGGAAGGGTCAGCTTCTGCGCTCGCTCTACTACGCGACGGAGCCGCTGCTGTCGGGCGCCTACGAGCCCGTCGCACTCAGCGAGCGCGTCGACACTGCGATCGAAACCTTCCGCGTCGAAGCCAAGGACAAGCCGGTCGAGCACGTGCAGGCATTCATCGAGCGCCAGTATGACGACTACTGGATCAAGACGTCGCTGCCGAAACAGGTCGAGCACATGGGGCTCATGGCGCGCACGGACGCGGACAGCAAGAAATTCGGCACAAGCTTCACGACCAACGCCTTCACGGCCGTGTCCGAGCTCTCGCTGGTCGCGCCCAACCACCCGCGCGTGCTTTCGCTCTTTGCCGGCGCCTGCGCGGCGGCCGGCGCCAATATCGTCGGCGCGTACATCGCCTCGACGCGCGACGGCTTCGCCCTCGACACGTTCCTGCTGCAGCGTGCCTTCGAGCACGAGGATGACGAGAAGCGGCGCGCCAAGCGTATCGGCGAGACCATCGAGAAGCTGCTGCGCGGCGAAGTGCGGCTCAGCACGCTCATGGCCAAGAAGATGGGCGCGCCATCGATCATCAATACGTTCACCGTCGAGCCCGAGGTCGTGATCGACAACGTCGTCTCCGACCATTTCACCGTCATCGAAGTATCCGGTCTCGACCGCCCGGGCCTTCTCTATGACGTCACGACAGCGCTCTCCGATCTCAATCTCGACATCAACTCCGCTCACATCACGACCTTCGGCGAGAAGGCCGTGGATACGTTCTATGTCACCGACCTCACCCGCAAGAAAATCACCTCATCCCAACGCCAGGAAGCCATCCGGGCGCGCCTGATAGACGCGCTCAGCGGCGATCCGCCGAATTGAGCCCCCCGCCCGACTGGATACGGCCCGCGCCATGAGACTTTACCGCGCCTTCGCGACCGTCGGCGGCCTCAGCATGGTCAGCCGCGTATTCGGCTTCCTGCGCGATATCCTGATCGCGGCCGTGCTCGGCACCGGCATGATTGCCGATGCGTTCGTCGTCGCCTTCCGGATGCCGAACCTCTTCCGCCGCCTCTTCGCGGAGGGCGCCTTCAACGCAGCCTTCGTGCCGCTCTTCGCCAAGCGTCTAGAAACGGACGGCAAGGACGCCGCACGCACATTTGCCGAAGAGGCAATGGCCGGCCTGTTCGCGGTGCTGCTCGTCGTGACGGCCATCGCCCAGATTGCCATGCCGTGGTTCGTGCTCGGGCTTGCTCCAGGCTTTGCGAGCGATCCCGAAAAGCTCGACCTCGCAACCGCCCTGACGCGCATCGCCTTTCCCTATCTCATGTGCATGTCGCTGGTGGCACTGCTCTCAGGTCTGCTGAACTCGCTGCATCGCTATATCGCTGCTGCCGCCGCGCCCATCGTGCTCAATGCCGTTCTCGTTGCCGTCATGCTGTTCGCGCACTGGCGTGGCTATCACAACGACGAAGCCGCCGGTTATCTGCTCGTCTGGGGTGTCTTTGCTGCGGGGCTGCTGCAGCTTGCCATGCTCTGGATCGCGGCCAAGCGGGCAGGCTTCGCGCTCCGCTTGCGCCTCCCACGTATGACGGACGGCGTGCGCCGTCTCGTGGCGCTCGGCATTCCGGGGCTCATTGCCGGCGGCATCACCCAGATCAATATCGTCGTCGGCACGATCATCGCCTCGCTCGAAGCGAGCGCGGTCTCCTATCTCTATTATGCCGACCGGCTCTATCAGCTTCCGCTCGGCATCGTCGGTGTCGCGATCGGCGTCGTGCTGCTGCCCGATCTCTCGCGCCATCTCGGCGCCGGCGACCGGGAAGCCGCCATGGACAGCCAGAACCGCAGCATGGAACTCGCGCTGCTGCTCACGCTCCCCGCCGCTGTCGCGCTCTTCATCGCCGCCAAGCCCATCATCCGCGTGCTTTTCGAGCGCGGGGCCTTTACGCCCGCCGACACACACGCGACAGCATGGGCGCTCGCCGCTTTCGCCGTCGGCCTCCCCGCATTCGTGCTTATCAAAGTGCTACAGCCCGGCTTCTTCGCGAACGAGGATACGAAAACGCCCATGCACTACGCGGGCGTGAATCTCGTGCTCAATGCGACAGGTTCGCTGCTGCTGTTCTTCGCCTTCAAGGCCGCAGGGTTCATGCCGCATGTCGGTATTGCACTTGCGACGTCGCTGGCAGCGTGGATCAATGCGCTGTTGCTCTGGGTGGCTCTC
>JAEYYJ010000080.1 GCA_023430845.1 Pseudomonadota bacterium | reverse complement strand
GGATAAGGCCGTCGCGCAACGCGTGCTGCAGAGCAACTGGCTGCCCGAGCAAACGGCCAAGCCGGCGCAGAACTAGCCCATCCGGGCTCGCGATATCCGCTTCGCGACCGCCATGGGGTCAGAGCAGACCCGCATCGGCGATCATCCGGTCGCCTGACGCTTGACCTCTCCTCATCGGGCCACCATCCTGCCCGCCCAGCAGGCCCTCGCAGAAAAATGAACAAGCGGCGGCCGGGTCGAGGAGTAGGGGATGAAGCGCAAAATCGCGATCGTGGGTGCAGGCGCGCTCGGCGGGCACGTGGGTGGCTATCTGGTCAAGGCCGGGCAGGATGTGACACTCATCGATCCCTGGCCCGAGCATGTGGAGGCCATGCGCCGCGACGGTCTGACGTTGCGCGGCCAGACGGCTCCGGAGAATTTCACCGTTCCGGTGAATGCCATCCACATCACCGATCTTCAGAAGGCTGGGAGCGAGCGCCCGTTCGACATCGCGTTCGTCTCGATGAAATCCTACGACACGGTCTGGGCGACACAGATGATCGCCCAATATCTCGCGGCCGACGGCTATGTCGTATCGCTGCAGAACTCGATCAACGAAGAGCGCATCGCCTCGGTGGTCGGGTGGGGCAAGACCGTCGGCTGCATTGCCTCGACGATCTCGGTGGAGCTGGTCAGTCCCGCCAAGGTTCAACGAAATGTCGGGCTTGGCGGGACGCGTCATACGGTGTTCCGTGTCGGTGAGCCCCATGGGCGCATCACACCGCGCGTCAAGGAAATCGCGGAGATGGTGAGAGTCGCCGACAGCTCGAAGACGACGACCAATCTCTGGGGCGAGCGCTGGTCCAAATTGATCGTGAACTCCATGCGCAATCCCGTAGCGGCGGCAACAGGGCGCGGCGGTAACGGCAATGACCGCGATCCCATGACGCGCTGGCTCGCGATCCGCCTCGCAGCTGAAGCCATCAAGGTCGGCCTCGCGCACGGCTATGCGCTCGAGCCCGTGTATCACATTCCGCCCGAGAAGCTGCTCGCCGCCGGTGAAGGGGACAAAGCCGCGCGCGAGGAATGCGAGGGCATTCTGCTTGAGCAGGTCAAGCACCGGAATGACGAGCAACGCCCCTCCATGGGGCAGGACATCATGAAGGGGCGCCGCACGGAAATCGACTATATCAACGGTCTCGTCGCGGCGAAGGGCGCCGAGCTGAAGATCGCAACCCCTGCCAACGACGGCATCGTCGACGTCGTGCGCCGCGTGGAGCGCGGACAAATCGCGCCGAGCCCCGAGGCCGTCGCTAACATCTAAGTCCACATTAAAGAACCGGAGCACCGAAAAACGATGCCATCGCGCTGGACCGAACGCCGCCAGAAGTTCCGCAGCTACCTCTCAGACAACCGCTGCTATCACCCCGGCTCCGTGCATGATCCCATCTCGGCACGCATCGCCTCCGAGATTGGTTTCGAGATCGGTATGTTCGCCGGCTCGACGGGATCGCTCGGCGTGCTCTCGGCGCCGGATCTCATCATCCTGACGCTCACCGAGTTCGCCGATCAGGCGCTCCGCATCAACCGCGCCATGGAGTTGCCGTTGATGGTCGATGCCGACCACGGCTATGGCAACGCACTCTCGGTCATGCGCACGGTCGAGGAGCTGGAAATCGCCGGCGTCAGCGGCATGTCGATCGAGGATACGGCGCTTCCGCAGCCGTTCGGCACGACGGAGAAACCGCAGATCCTCAGCATCGAGGAGGGCATCGGCAAGATGAAGGCGGCGCTCGCCGCGCGCCGCGACCCCGATCTCTGCATCGCCGGGCGGACCAGTGCGCCGATCATCACCGGCATCGAAGACACGATCAAGCGCGCGCAGGCCTACGAAAAAGTGGGTGTCGACGCGATCTTCCTCGTCGGCGTGAAGACGCGGGCCGAGCTCGATGCCATCGCGCCCGCCGTGAAGATCCCGCTCATTCTCGGCACGGCGACGCCCGAGCTTTCTGATCGCGAATACCTCGCCTCGCGCGGCGTGCGCGTGTGCCTGCAAGGCCATCAGCCCATCCAGGCGGCTATTCAGGCCATCCATGATACGCTCAAGGCCCTACGCGACGGTACGGCGCCGAAGGACCTCAAGGGCTTGGCCTCTGCCGATCTCGTCAAACGCGTGACACGCGCCGATGATTATGACCGCTGGACGAAGGACTATCTGGCAACGAAACCCTGAGCGGCCCCCGCTCGACCGCGGTAGACCAAAGGAGGCCCATCGCGATGCTGACCCTCACGCTATTCCGGCACGCCAAGTCGAGCTGGGACATCTCAGGCCTCGATGACCGCGAACGTCCGCTCAATGCGCGAGGACTGTCGGCCGCCCCCATGATGGGCGCCTATCTGCGAGAGCACGACCTCAAGCCGGATCTCGTGCTGTGCTCCACGTCGGTGCGCACGCGACAGACCTTCGAGCTTGCAAGCGGGGGGTGGGAACCCGAGCCGCGGACGAAATACGAAGGCGCGCTCTATCTCGCGGAGCCGGTCAGCCTTCTGGAGCGCGTGCGCAAGACGCCAGCGAGCGTCAAACACCTCATGCTCATCGGCCACAACCCGGGCCTGCAGATTCTCGCCATCGAGCTGATCGGTGAAGGCGAACCGGCAACGATCGCCGCGATCTCGGAGAAGCTGCCGACGGCCGGGGTGGTCGTCCTCACGTTCGAGGGCAAGAACTGGAAGGATGTGGCCCCACGCAAAGGCCGCCTCGTCCATTTCGCGACACCGAAGACGATAGCGGCGGCCGCTGCCTGATCGGGCAGGGCCGCCACTTCTTCCGTCTCACTTCGCAGCTTTGCTCAAGCCGCCTGCGAGGACGTACCGCTCGAGCAAGCCGAGCACATCTCGTGGACGTGACGGTGGTCCGTTCCGCAGCAACCGCCGATCACGCGGATCTGCGGAAATGCACGCATCAGCGCTCCATACTGTCCACCGAGCTCGGCCGGATCGCCGGCATCGATGTCGGATGCTGCGTCGAGTTCCGCATGACTGCGCTTCGAGGCATTGGCGCGAATGCCGCGAATGCGGTGGGTCCAGCGGCCGCCGCCGGCAAGCGTGGTCTCGAAATGGGTCGGGTGTGCGCAGTTGATCATGTAGTATACAGGCGCCTCATCCGTCGCCGCATCCACTGTATCGATGGCTTCTTCGAGCGTCGCGCCGCTCGGCAGTCGACCGTCCGTCTCGAGAGTGAACGAGATCGCGATCGGCATCTTGTGGCGCTGCGCGGCCACGACGATACCGAGGGCCTCACTGATATTTGTCATCGTGAAGGCGGCAACCATATCCGCGTTGGTCCCCGCAAAAACGGCGATCTGCTCGTCGTGATATTCGGCCGCGGCCTCGATCGACATCTCGGCTCCGGTGACATAACCGTCCCCGCGCGGGCCGATGTTACCACTGATCACCATGGGCGCATCGCGGCTCTCGAAGGCAAAGCGCAGCTCCTCCATGAGCGCAATGCCCATGCGATTGACGTCAGCCAATGTATCGCGCGAATAGCCGAGCTTCGCACCCCAATCCGGATTCGCGCGCCACGTCGGGGCCTCGAGAACGAAACCGAGCTTCGCCTGCCGCGCCGTCTCGATGTAGGGCAGGAAGTACTCAGTCAGTACATCGCGGCCGATCTTGCTTCGCAGGAGCTCACAGGATGCGAAGTGCGGCAGATCGATGCCGTGGTAGAATATCAGCGATGTCTCGAGGCCGCCGTCCGTGAGAAATAGCCGAGAACCGAGCTGCGGCAGGGCATTGCGATACTTGCTCATGATCATCTCCAACCTTTTATTTGGTTTTATCCCGCCGAACGGGAGCCTCCCGGTCTCGGCGATCGGATATGTACGGGGCACGGGCACGCACCTCTAGAAGGCGCGTGGTGCAGTTGCGCTTACTTTTGAATTTGTGTTAGAAGCCAATCGTTTAAGCGCGAACGAATGTATAGTTGGGCGCTGTGATCGGCGCTGTTACTTGCGTTACTTGACCATAGGTACAGTTCGCCATGCCGACTCCGGCTGCAGCGACCAGGAAAAAGGGCGACGCCCGCGAGCGCATTCTCGATGTCGCAGAAGCGTCCGTGCTCGCCAAGGGCTTCGATGCGACGTCGATCGAAGAGCTGATTGCCGCGGTCGGCATCACCAAGAGCGGCTTCTTTTATCACTTCAAAGACAAGACCGAGCTCGCCCGCGTGCTGCTCGAGCGTTACATCGAGCGTGAAGGCGCACTGTTCGACGAGCTGTTCGCGCGCGCCGACGAATTGAATGAAGACCCACTGCACGGCTTTCTGGTCGGCCTCAAGATGCTGGCCGAGCTGTTCGGCGATCTGCCCAACGGTCATCCCGGCTGCCTGATCGCCGCCTACTGCTACCAGGACCGGCTGTTCGACCAGCAGGTGCGCGACCTCAACACCGCATCCGTCATCCTCTGGCGCAAGCGCTTTCGTGCGCGCCTCGATTTGATCGCGGCCCGCTACCCTCCGCGCATTCCGGTCGATCTCGACGACCTTGCCGACATGCTTTCTGCGGTTGCCGACGGCGGCATCATCCTGTCAAAGTCGCTCAAGGATTCGCGCGCGCTGGCGCGCCAGATGCTGCTGTACCGTGAGTTCGTGAGAGCCGTTTTCCTGGGGACCTGACCCGCAGTTCACATTGGACCGGCGGCCATCCCGCCGCCTTGACGCCTAACCGCTTACCGCGTAAGCCAAATCCCATGCTCCTGCTCATCGATAACTACGACAGCTTCACCTACAATCTCGTCCACTTCCTGGGCGAGCTTGGTGCTGAATGCGAGGTCGTCCGCAATGACAAAATCACGGTCGACGCGGCCATCGAGATGGCCCCGCAGGCGATCGTGCTCTCGCCCGGCCCCTGCA
>JAEYYJ010000018.1 GCA_023430845.1 Pseudomonadota bacterium | reverse complement strand
CGGATGGATCGGGATAACCGCCCGGAAGTGCGAGATGCGCGATCTCGATGCCGGTTGCCGGCAGGCGCGCCAGCACCTCCCGATCATAGGCATAGCCACCGGTCGGCAGCGTGATGTCTCCGGGAATAGCAAAAACTGCCGTGACCATGGTCTCAGCCGACCGCTCCGCTCGACTTGATGCGCTCAAACTCGATCACTCATACGGGGCCTTCGAACCATGCCCGTGCGAGGTCGGTCTCGTGCAGCGTGACGCGAACCTTTGCGAGGCCCTTGCCATCGGCACCGAGCGCGCCGGACTTCGCCGCCGCGACGACGGCATCGAAAATGTGCCGGCAGAGAAACTCGGTCGTCGTCAGCTTGCCCTTGAACGCTGCGATCTCGTCGAGGTTCTTGTAGGCGAGGGGCTTAAGCGTCTTGCCGAGCACATCGAGCGCGGCGCCGATATCGACGACCACATTCTGCGCCGTGAGCTCTTCGCGATAGAATGCAACGTCGACGACAAAAGTCGCACCGTGCATGTGTTGGGCCGGTCCGAAGAAAGGATCGGGCAGGCTGTGGGCGATCATGATGCGATCGCGCACTTCGACGGCATACATCGTGCGACTCCATTCCAGGCTGACAAAGTTGAACGCGGATCGTGCGCGCGGCGTTCCGCGCCGCAGCAACCCGCTCAGTAGTGCACCTCAGCTTTCACCGACGAAGTGGCGCAACAGGATATTGGCAATCGCATGGCGGCCGGGTGCGGTGAGGCCATCCGGATGGCGGCTCTCCAGCATGGCGCAAACTTCTTCGCGCGAGAACCAGCGGGCATCAGCGAGCTCGGTCGTGTCGACCTTCAGATCGGTCGTCTCGGCATGGGCAATGCAGCCGATCATCAGCGAGTGCGGAAAAGGCCATGGCTGACTGGCATGATACTCGACCTTGCCGACGCGAATGCCGGTCTCCTCGCCGACCTCGCGGCGCACGGCGTGCTCAATGTCCTCGCCGTGCTCGATGAAGCCCGCGAGCGTTGAATACATGTTGGCGACATAGCGGTGCTCGTGCGCGAGGATGCAACGATCGCCATCCGTGACGAGCATGATCACGACGGGATCCGTGCGCGGAAACCATTCCGTGCCGCACGCCCAGCACTTCCGCCGCCAACCGCCATCCTTGAGGCGTGTCGCCGAGCCGCACTTACCACAGCAGCGCGCATTTTCATGCCACTGACCAAGCGCGCGCGCCTGTCCCGCCAGCGATTGATCCTCGGATGTGAGAGCGCCCTGCATGGCGAGCGTCCGGAGGTCGACGGCAGGGCGGAAGTATTGAACGGCACCAGGCGTCGCGCGAGCCAGATGATCGGTGATCGAGATCGCGAAATGACCGCGGCCACCCGCATCGACCCCGAGGAAGAGAGCGTCGTCCACGGGGAGAGCGAGCGCCTGCACCTCTCGCGTGCTCAGCCATCGGATTTCGCTTGTCGTACGATCGGGCCCAGGAGCGATCACGGGCTTCAGATCGACCAGAACCATGAAGCGCGACGCTTCATTCGTGCGCTGCCCGCTCATCCATGCGTCGTCGGACCGTCTGGCGCTGGCCCGATCCAGAATTTGCGTCGTCCCAAGGGTCGGCGTCGGCATGGTAAAACCCCTCCTGCGCGCGAGGTAGAGCATATGCGCGGAAGGCGCGCAATGTAACTGGTGTGATGCAAAACCGGGCAGGAAGCTGCGGCGTCACGCCACTTGACCAACAACGAATTTACACGATTGACGCCTCGCACTGAGGCGTGCTCTCTATGGCGCATAAAAAGGCTTAAAGCCACCAAAGGGAGGAAGTTTAATGGTATCATCACGCTCGAAGTGCGTCTTGACGAGCCTTGCGCTCGGCGCAGCGGTAGCCCTCAGCGGCCCCGCACAAGCTCAAACAAGAACGCTCAACATGCAGGCCACGTGGCCTGCCTCTCTCACACTTTACGAGAACTTCACCTACTGGGCCGAGCGCGTCGACAAGCTGTCTGGCGGCACGCTCAAGGTCAACACGATGCCTGCTGGCCAGGTTGTTCCCGCCTTCGAGGTGCTCGATGCGACGCACAAGAAGGTGCTCGACGGTGCCCACGCATGGGGCGGCTACTGGACCGGCAAGAACAAGACAGCCGTACTGTTCACGGGTGGTCCCGGCGGCACGTTCGGCATGGACTACACCGACTTCATGGGCTGGATGTACTTCGGCGGCGGCTGGGATCTCTATCAGGAGTTCTTCCAGAAAGAGCTGAAGATGAACGTCGTTGCCTACTCGGTCCTGCCCTCGGGCCCGCAGGCGTTCGGCTGGTTCAACAAGCCCATCACCTCAGTTGCCGACATGAAGGGCATGAAGTGCCGTCAGACCGGCATTGCCGGTGAAGTCTGGAAGGAACTCGGCTTCACCGTCGTCAACATGCCCGGCGGCGAGATCATCCCCTCGGCGCAGCGCGGCGTGATCGATTGCGCCGAGTGGGTGGGCGGCGTCGAGGACTTCCGGCTCGGCTTCCATAACGTGTGGAAGTTCCACTATTCGCCGGGCGTGCACGAGAACACGACAGTCGGCGAGCTGCTGTTCAACAAGGACGTCTGGGATACGCTGAAGCCCCAGGAGCACGAGTGGATCAAGTCCGCCGCCAACGAGGCCTACGTGATCTGGCACGCGAAGTGGCAGCGCCAGAACGCCGATGCACTCAAGGAGATGCAGGAGAAGCACGGCGTCCAGATCCTGCAAACGCCGCGTGACATCCTGCTCGAGTTCATCAAGGGCTGGGACAAGATCGCAGCCGACGAATCGGCGAAGAACCCCTTCTTCAAGAAGGTGCTCGAGAGCCAGAAGGCGTACGCCTCGATCGTCGTTCCCTACAAGCGGCACTACTTCCCGCCGTATTCGTTCATGGCCAACTACTACTTCCCGCCGAAGGCAAACTGAGGTTGCGGTAATTCGGACAGATGGGGCGAGCCAGATGCGGCTCGCCCCTCTTTCGTGAACAGCGCCGCCCGCGGATCACGCCGACCTCACACAGGCCGACGCCATTGCGGGTGTCCAGGCTAAGGGCCTCCCCATGACTGAACCACCGCGATCGTTGCTGACGATCATTCGGGCTATCGACCGGTTTACCGATGCGACCGGCTTCATCATCTCGCTGCTCGCTCTGCCCCTCGTTGCAGCCGTCGTCATAGAGGTTGTCGCGAGATACGTTTTTCACTCCCCGACAACGTGGGCCTACGACGTCTCATACATGCTCTACGCCACGCTCTTCATGCTTGGCGCCGCATACGCGCTCCATAAGGGGGCGCATGTCAGAACCGATTTCTTCTGGGAGAAGTTCTCGGTCCGCACCAAGGGCATCATCGATGCCGTCTCCTACATCGTCTTCTTCTTTCCCGCACTTCTGATGCTCGGATACATCGGGATCGACCAGACCATCTACTCCTTCAACATCGGAGAGGAGTCCGATCAGTCGCCGTGGCGGCCGATTCTGTGGCCGTTCAAGGCCGTCATCCCGATTGCCTGCCTGCTGCTGATGATCCAGGGCGTCTCCGAGCTCATCAAAAGTGTGTATGCCGCCCGCACAGGCATCGAACTCGAGCAAAAAGAGAAGGTTGAAGTATGAGCGGCGAAGCCCTTACCGGCCTGATCATGCTGTGCGTGCTGATCGGCGCCATCTTCATCGGCGTGCCGATTTCGTTCACGCTCCTGTTCCTTGCCTTGACGTTCGGCTACATCGGCATTGGCGCGACCGTCTTCGACCTCGCCTATTTCCAAACCATCGGCATGATGCGCGAGGAGCTCCTCGCGGCAGTGCCTCTGTTCATCCTTATGGGCTTCATCACCGAGCAGGCCGGCCTGATGGAGCGGTTGTTCACCGCCTTCCGGCTTCTGCTGTCGCGGATGAGGGGGGCACTGTTCCTCGTCGTGATCCTGACTTCGACCGTCTTCGCCATGGCGACCGGCATCGTCGGAGCGGCCGTCACTGTGCTCGGCATCATGGCCTCTCCGATCATGAACAAGACGGGCTACGATGCAGAACTCTCCGCGGGCGCCATCACGGCCGGCGGCACACTCGGCATTTTGATTCCGCCCTCCGTCATGCTGATCGTCATGGGGCCCGTGCTCGGCGTATCCGTCGCGGATCTCTATGCCGCCGCATTCGGTCCGGGTTTCATGCTCGCTGGCATCTACCTCGCCTATCTCATGATACGCGCGAACTTGAATCCCAAGCTCGGCCCGCCCGTCCCCATCGAACAGCGCGTGCATTCCTCGGGCTACATCCTCAAGGAGGTCTTTCTCGGCATCGTTCCTCTGGTCGGCCTGATCACGGCAACGCTCGGCTCAATCCTCGCGGGTCTGGCGACCCCGACGGAAGCGTCGGGTGTCGGCGCCGCAGGCGCAGCGTTCCTCGCGTTCGTCTATGGCAAGTTCACATTATCCGGCCTCAAGCGCGCGCTGCTCAGTACAGTGGCGACGTCCAGCATGGTGCTTCTTCTTGCCGTCACATCGAACGTATTCGGCTCGGTTTTCGCGCGTCTCGGAACAGCGAACTGGATCACGGACAGTCTCTTGGCACTGCAATTTTCGCCGACGTTGATGCTGGTCCTCATCCTGGTTCTGATCTTCATCCTCGGTTGGCCCTTCGAATGGCCCGCGATCATTCTCGTCTTCCTGCCGATCTTCTATCCGGTGGTGAAGGCCATGAACATCGACATGATCTGGTTCGGTGCCCTGGTCGCGGTCGTGCTGCAGACGGCATTTCTCTCGCCGCCTGTCGCGATGTCCGCCTACTATTTGAAACAAGTCGCGGATAGCTGGAGTCTGCTCACGATCTACAAAGGCATGTTCCAGTTCATGATGCTTCAGGTACTCGCGATCGCGCTTCTGGTGACCTTTCCGCCAATCGCAACGTGGCTGCCGAACAAGTTGAACGAAGCCGCTCGCTCGAAGCCGATGTCGGAGCAACACCTGAAGATCATCGAGCAGCAGAGAAAGAGCCAGCAGTCGCTCGAGGACGACGACTTCGGCGTGCAGAAGAAGAAGTAGTAGCTGACGCTTCCTCATCAAAACCTGAGCGGCGCGGTGCATCATGGGATGCCCGCGCCGGTCTGATTCTCGGCGCTCTCGCGATCGCTATTTCATCACGACTTCGATCTGCGCCGCCTCGCCCGCCTGCACGGTAAAGCCGTGGCGGAACACGCGGCCGGAATGGCGCGCCGTCACCACATAGCTGCCGGCCGCGAGAACATGTGTCGGCAGCGCGCCGGCACTCTCCTTGATGACTTCACCGTCCGGATCGAGGATCGCCCACTGTGCGCCGCTCTGTGCCTCACCGCCGGGGCGCGTGACGAGCTTGAACGTCACCGAGGCCCCCGGATGAGTTATGGCGACCTCGGTCAGCTTCCCCGCCTCTACGGTCACGTCGGCGCTGACGACGGCATTGGCATCACCGTAGCGACTGACGATGTGGAAGATGCCCGCATTCAGCCGCATGATCAGCCCGGGGCGCGCACCGCTCATGATCCGCTGTCGATTGCCGAGCTGATCGGTCTCGCCGGAGTAGATGTCGTAGTTGACGGCCGTTTCGGGCGCCGGCGAACCATCGCCGAGCTGCGCACTCACCCGAAGCCCACCCGCGTTGAGCACGAAGCGCTCATTGAGGGCGACGCCGCTCTCCACGGCGATCGTTCGCGTGAGGTTGGCACGCCCGAACGAGACGTTCACGAGATAACGGCCCGGCGAGAGGCGGATTACCGGGCTCGCATCGCGCACCGTCCGGTGATGACGGGGGCGCGCACCGTCTTTCTCGCTATCCTGGAAGATGTGCCAGACCACCCCCTGATCGATGGGCGGTCCATCATCGGTCAGAAAGGCGGTGAACTGCACTTCCTGCGCGCCGCCAGTTGGCGCCGATCGCGGCACGACCGTGACGTTTGGTGGGAGTGTGAGGCCACCATTCGGTGCGCTGCGTGTGTCGGGTCGCCAGGGATCCTGCACCTGTTGGGAAAAGACTTCGCCCGGCATGAGCGCAAGCAAGGCCGCACCGACCATGGCCGCAAGTGAACGTGCGCGAAAACGGCCACCGGAAGACCCGGCAGTTCGGTTGCGGCGGCATGTGCCCACGTCCACCACCAATGCGCTCCCCAAGCAATGCGAGCCGGCTGCCCCGACGAAGTATGAGCATGGCCACATCGGGCGAATCGCCCGACCTGCGCCCTCCGACGCCGCTTAGCCCTATGACTTTGGCACCAGAATGGCCAGTGCGACCATGCCGCGCCGGGCTCAGTTCTCCCCGACGATCAGCACCCGGTCGGCACCAGCCCTGATTTCGGCGAGTTGCTCATGCCGCGCCTGTCGGGTCTGCACCTCGATGACGTACTTGCCCTGCTGCAGCAGGCCTACAGGCTCGTTTTCGGTCGAGCTCCACACGATGGGCCCGTTCTGCAGCCGCACTTTCCAGAAGATATCGCTCACGGCCTCGCCAGGCTCCGTGGCGAGACGCAGCCGGACGCGCGCCGCGGCCGGCGTGAGGGACACATTCTCGCGGGCGCCGGCCGCGATCGAGATATCGCGGCTCGCCTCCGCATTCAGGGGCCCGAACCGACCTTCGATCCGGTATTTGCCCGCCGCCAGCATCACGTGCGCGTTCTCGCCGTACAGGCGAAGGGGTTTGGCATCGCGCCGATCGATCGGCACGACGCGCCATTGCACTTCGTCGGGCGTGTTTCCAAGACGAGATACGAGTCCGGAAGCAAGATTGATCTCAGCCGAATTGAGGAGCAGATCGCGGCGCACCACCTCACCGGCGCCGATCGCCACACGATCACGCACCTCGACCGCACCATGGGTGGCAATCACGTGATAGGTTCCGGCCGGCAGCGTGAACACGGGGCGCGCAGCGGCGGAGCGCGCGACTTCGCGCCGTCCTTGCGGCGAGTCGGGATCATCTTCCTGAATGACGTAGGTAGCCTGCTCGAGCCGGTTGCTGCCTTCATGAGGGATCGCTGCCAGCTCAAGCTCGCCGACCGGCAGGCGCACGTCGACAGCCCGCCGCTCCCCCGCGGCCACTGTCGCCTCCTGCACGGCGCGGATGCCGCCGAGCGTGACCACGATCTCGTATGATCCAGCGGGCAACGCGACCTCGCTCCTCGGCCCGCGGGCAATCCAGCTCGAAGATGCCGCGCCTGCCTGCGCCGGCTTGCCCTCGTTTGTCGCAGCGAGAGGGCGAACGATGAAGCGCGTCCCATCCAATGGCTTGTTCGTTCGGCCGGCCAGCGCCGCGATGTTCAGCGTGCCACCCTGAAGCGCAACCTGCATCCGCGTGGATGACACATCCGTCACTTCGAACTCATCGCGCGTCGAGAGCCGATCCAGTTCCGCGGTCGCGGCATACCGTCCGCGAGGTAGCGGCAGCGTAACGGCGCCGCCCTCGAACTGCTGCACGGCCGGCGCTTCTCCGCTGCCGAGCCGCTCCACGCGCCAACGCACAGGCATATCAGGCGCGGGCAATGTGGCACCGAGCGTCGCAACAAGCTGCACACCAGGACCATCCGGCATCGGCATTTGCGGCGCGCTCGCAGGCCCGCGCGCCATCGGTGAAGCCGGCCGCGGCATACGCGCCGCAAGCTCGACCACCTCGGCGATGGCATTGACGACCTGCGCACCCGACGTGACGAGATAGTGCTGGCCATTTGTCGGAACAGTGAGGCACTGCATCTGCCGCGCTTCGGCATGACCGAGCCCGATCGACAGCACGTGAATGACCAGCCGCGGATACTGCGCCTTGATGCCTTCCATCAGCGCGCAGGGGTTCTGCTGGCAGTTGTCGAGATCATCGTGCACGAGGAGGATCGTGCCGTGCTCGTCCTTCGGCATGGTCTCGAGTGCACCCTGGAGTGCTGCCGTTATCGGCCCACGCCCCTTGGGATTGAACTCATTGAGCAGATCGGCGACGCCTCCGTGCTCGCCCGTCTCGGGCGCGCGCAGGACCTCGACATCCTGGCAGCCCGCCCGTCGGTGCCCAAAGGCGAGCATGCCTACCCGCGTCGCCGCCGGCAGCTTCGGCAGAGCCTCGGCCAGCCCCTGGCGGACGACCTGGAACTTCGCAAGCCGCTCGCTTCCGAGCTTGCCCCACATGGAGCCCGAGCCGTCCATGACGACCGTAAGAACCGGCCCCTCGGCCGCCTTGGCTGCCACTGGGAGCAGCAGCGCAAAGCCGGCACATGCAGCCAGGACGGATCGCAGGATCGAAGCCCAGCCCCAGGACCGGCAGAAATCGCAGCGATGCCTCATTCGGGTCTTGTCATGCATCAGGGTGGGCTTCTCGGCGGTTCGCGTTCGCGCCATTGTACCTCAAGGTGGTATGCATGTGCGAGATTGCGCCGGCCTGGATCACGATTGGTCGGCGCCGCCATCATCCGCACGCCCGTATGGAAAGAGCATGACTAATCCGACACTGGAACTCCTGCTGAAGCGCCGATCGGCCAAGGCCGCACTGCTGACCGCTCCAGGCCCGACCGCGGCCGAACTCGACACGATCCTGACCTGCGCCGCCCGCGTTCCCGACCACAAGAAGCTGGTTCCCTGGCGGTTCATCGTTTTCGAGGGCGAGGCACGCGCCAAGTTCGGCGAGTTGCTGGCTCGCACGGTCGCGGCCGAGGAAAAGGACACGCCGTCGGCAGTGCGGCTCGAAGCCGAGCGCGCGCGTCTCCTGCGCGCACCCACCGTCGTCGCCGTCATATCGCGGGTCGTTCCGAACCCAGGCGCTCCCGAAATCGAGCAGCTCCTCTCGTGCGGCGCCGCCAGTTTCAACCTCTGTCTTGCGGCGAACGCGCTCGGCTATGGCACCTGCTGGCTCACCGAGTGGTACAGCTTCAACAATACGATCAGCAAGGCCCTCGGCCTCGCCGCCAACGAGCGCATTGCAGGCTTCGTCTATATCGGCACGGACAGCGCCCCGCAGGAAGATCGCGAGCGCCCCGCCCTTGCCGACATCGTCACGCGCTGGCAGGCCTGACCTGCCGAACTGGAGAAGAAACGAATGTTCTATGACGCCATCGAGAATAAGCACGGCCTCAAGCACGACCCCTTCAAGGCGCTGATGGCGCCGCGCCCGATCGGCTGGATCGGCACGGTCAGCAATGACGGCATTGCGAACCTTGCACCGTACAGCTTCTTCAATGCCGTTGGCGATCGGCCGCACTACGTCGTGTTCGGCTCGGGCGGCATCAAGGACTCGCTCCGCAACGTGCAGGAGAACGGCGAGTTCACCTGCTCCATGTCGACATGGGATCTGCGCGAGCACATGAACATGTCCTCCGCCGCCGTACCGCCCAATGTCGACGAGTTCCCGCTCTCGGGCCTCACGGGCGTGCGCGGCAAGCTGGTGAAGGCGCCCTACGTGAAGGAAGCTGCCGCCGTTTTCGAATGCAAGCTTCATCAGGTCATCGAGCTGCCGGCGATCGCGCCGCAGAAGGGCGGCTTCAGCATGGTCGTGGGTTACGTCGTCGGCATTCACATCGACGACCGCTTCGTGAAGGACGGCATCGTCAACACGTCGGAGATGCGCCCGCTCGGCCGCATGGGCTACATGGAATACGCGGTCGTCACGCCTGAGACGACGTTCTCCATGAACCGCCCCGAGGTGGACGCCGAGGGAAAGCTCACCGGCCGTCTGCCAGAATTCGATGGAAAGTACAGGTAGGGCGGATAGGCCTCTTCTTTCCCCTCTCCCCGTGCTTACGGGGAGAGGGAGAAGAACACTCACCCCCTCACCGCCATCTCCGAGCTTCCGTCGAAGAAGTGCGCGCGCGTTGGATTGAAGGCGAGGCGGATCTTCTCTCCGGGCTTCACGCGCACCGTCGGATCGACGCTCGCGACCATGCTGCTCGGTCCGCACGTTACGTCGAGCAGGATCTCCGATCCGAGCTGTTCGGCGACTTCGACAACAGCCTCGAATGTCTGATGCTGCGGCTCGGAACCATCTGCGAGCCGCAGATCCTCGGGGCGGATGCCGAACGTGGCCGGCTTACCGACGTG
>JAEYYJ010000015.1 GCA_023430845.1 Pseudomonadota bacterium | reverse complement strand
ACAGCTACCTGCTTCAACAGCGAGGCCGGCGCCGTAACGATCATGCCTTTGGCTTCGACTCTTTCCGGGAAATCGGGCGGGTCGAGTGGGACACGCTCCTGTTTTTCTTCGGCGTCATCTTCGCCGTCGGTGGGCTTGGTGTTGCCGGCTATCTCGCGGTGCTCTCGAACTTCCTCTATGTCGATCTCGGGGCCACCTACGCCAACGTTGCCATCGGCATTCTGGGTGCCGCGTTCGACAACATCCCGTTGATGTTCGCTGTGCTCACCATGAACCCGGAGATGTCGACCGGCCAATGGATGCTGATCACCCTGAGCACGGGCGTCGGTGGCAGTCTCGTATCAATTGGGACGGCGGCAGGCGTGGCCCTCATGGGCCTCGTGCGCAACCACTACACGTTCCTCAATCACCTCAAATGGGCGTGGGCTATCGGGCTCGGCTATATCGCGAGCATCCTCACGCACCTGTGGTGGAACGCGGCGTTCATGTAATCCAAGGCGCGACCGCTGCGAGAGAGACCTTCCCGCTCTCAGGCGGCCCTGTGAGGAAGGACAACGGGAAGCGAGAAATATTCTTTGCAAGCGTTGTCGGCTCGGTCCGGCGTGGTGCGTCCTTGGTCTTGAAGCGATGCCACATCGACCAAGGAGACGAGCCGATGAACAACCCCTCGCTGCAGTGGACAGGTTTCGTACTCACGGGCCTGTTCGCCCTTTTCATGCTGGGCGCGTCGATCGCGCCAAAACTGCTTCAGATGCCCATCGCCGAGGGAACCATGGCCGCTCTCGGCTGGCCGGCAGGCTATGCGCTCATGATCGGGCTGATCGAGCTGGCCTGCCTGATACTCTATCTGGCGCCGCGCACGAGCATACTCGGTGCCGTTCTGATGATGGGCCTGCTCGGAGGCGCAATAGCTACCCAGATCCGGGCCGGCAACCCGCTCTTTTCGCACGTTCTGTTCAGCGTCTATCTCGGACTGTTCATGTGGGGCGGACTGTGGCTCCGCAATCCGCTTCTCAGAGCTTTGTTCCCCGTAGCGAGCAGCCCCTCCGCACCACAAAGCCAACATGAGAGCGTGGCCGGTCGCCTCTAAGCCGGGGGCTCGAGGGCCGCTGCCACTCACGGCCCTTCTGAAGACCCCAGCCGGCCCCTCTTCAGCTTCCCTTGAATTTCGGGCGGCGCTTCTCGCGGAAGGCCGTGATGCCTTCGATGAAATCATCGGTCGCCATGACCGTGCCCTGCGCGAACGCCTCGGCATCGAGGAACTCGTCGAACGAGGCGTCATACGCTTTCGAGACCATCTTCTTGAGGAGGCCATAGGCGATCGTCGGCCCGTTCGCGAACTGCTCCGCGACCTCCATAGCCTTGTCCATCAGCTCGCCCGGTGCCACGACGCGCGAGCAGAGGCCGATCTGCAAGGCCTCCTCCGCGCCGACCTTACGGCTCGTCAGGAGCATATCCTTGGCGCGGATTGTCCCGACGGCGCGTGGCAGCGTCGCGAGTAGCCCGAGATCCGGCACCACACCGATCTTGACGAACCCCGTCGTGAAGTAGGCCGACGTCGACGCGATCACGACATCGCCCATGAGCGCGAGCGACACACCAGCACCGGCTGCCGCGCCATTCACAGCCGTCACGATCGGCTTTTCCGCCTTCAGCAGCCGACCCGACCAGCGGTAGGAGCGGCGCATGCGCTCGCGCGTGTCCGAGGGCTTGGCCCGGCCCATGTTCCGGATGTCGCCGCCCGCGCAGAAGGCATCGCCGGTACCGGTGATGAGAATGCAGCGCACGCTATCGTCTTCGAGCAGCCCCGGCACATTGGCATCGAGGCCGGCCTTGATGCCGGCGGACATGGCATTCATCGACTTCGGCTCATTGAGCCGGACAACGGCGACGCCGTCCTTGCGGGTCACGATGACCGATTCCTCCGACATGCGGTGCCTCCTGGCTGAATTGCTTTGTGCACGAATTCTAACTGCCGCCTGATCCCTCCGCCAGCTTGCTTTGTCGCACAGGCCCATGCTCAACTGGACGAAAAGAGCAAAAGCGGGAGGTTCCCCATGGGGGCAGACGACGGGCTCGTACGCGGCATCGCGAGCGGCGCGCACATCATCGATCAGGCCACATTCGACGCCCGTATTGAGCGGGCCGCATCAGGCCTAGCCACCCTCGGTGTCGGCCAGGGCGACTGCGTCGCGATCCTCATGCGCAACGACATCGCCTTTCTGGAAGCCTCCTACGCCGCCATTCGCCTCGGCGCTTACGCCGTGCCCATCAACTGGCACTTCCACCCCGAGGAGATCGGCTACATCCTCCGCGACTGCGCAGCGAAGGTGCTCGTCACCCACGCCGACCTCCTCGATGCGGCGCGACGCGCGGCCTCGCCCGGCGTCACCATCCTGGCAGCCCCGACGCCCGATACGATCGCACGCGCATTCGCCATTCCGCCGGAGCGTTGCGCGCTCCCGTCCGACGCCCGCAGTTGGGACAGCTTCATCAGCGCGAACGCCCCGTGGTCCGGCGCACCGCGCCCGCAGACGCTCAGCATGATCTATACGTCCGGCACCACCGGACATCCCAAAGGCGTGCGCCGCGCACCGCCGACGCCGGATCAGCAGGAAGCCCTCAACGAGGCGCGCCGCGTCGTCTATGGCGTCTCGCCCGGCATTCGCACGATCATGGCGGGACCGCTCTATCACTCCGCGCCCAATGCCTTCGTGCTGCGCGCCGCGCGTCTCGCCGAAGCGCTCATTCTCATGCCGCGCTTCGAGCCCGAGGAACTGCTCGCGACCATCGAACGCCAGCGCATCGACACGCTCTTCATGGTACCAACCATGTTCGTGCGTCTCATGAAGCTGCCCGAAGAGGTCCGCCGCCGCTATGACGTCTCGTCATTGCGCTTTGTGATGCACGCCGCCGCACCCTGCCCCGTGCACGTCAAGCGCGCCATGATCGAATGGTGGGGGCCCGTCATCTGGGAATTCTACGGGGCGACGGAGAGCGGCGCCGTCACCATCGTCTCGAGTGAGGACTGGCTCAGAAAGCCTGGTACTGTCGGCCGTCCCTCGAAGGGTGCGACGCTCTCCATCCAGGACGAGCAAGGCCGCGAGGTGCCTCAGGGCGAGATCGGCGAGGTCTTCTCTTCGATCGACTACTACCCCGAGTTCACCTACCACAACCTCCCCGAAAAGCGGGCCGAGATCGAGCGTCGCGGCCTCATCACTGTCGGCGACATGGGCTACGTCGATCCGGACGGCTATCTATTCCTCTGCGATCGCAAGCGCGACATGGTCATCTCCGGCGGCGTAAACATCTACCCAGCTGAGATCGAGGCCGTCGCGGTGGCGCTCCCGGGGATCAAGGACTGCGCGGTGTTCGGCATTCCAGATGAGGAGTTCGGCGAAGCCCTCATCGCGCTCGTCGAGCCCATGCCAGGACATGCGCTTGACACCGAGGTCATGCGCGCGCACCTGCAATCGCATCTTGCGAGCTACAAGGTGCCGCGTCGCATCGAGATCGCACACGACCTCCCGCGTGAGGACTCCGGAAAGATTTTCAAACGCCGCCTGCGCGAGCCCTACTGGAAGGATGCAGGCCGGCGCATCTGACCTACCCGCCCTTATCGCCGGCAAGTCCGCGTGGCCGCATGAGCAAGAAGGCGAGCAGCGCCACGAGCATCAGCACGGCCACGCTGCCAAAACCCGCCACCCAGCCGAGCGGCGACATGCCGCCTGCGCGATCCAGGCTCCAGCCGACCACGATCGGCCCGACAAATCCGCCCGCATAGCCGAGCGATGAGTGCACCGCGAGTGTCGCGCCACGCCGCGCAGGGTCGGCCGTGCCTGCTGCGCCAGCGGTGAGCGATGAGGAATCGAGCCACACGACGAGCCCATAAACGAGCAGCAACGCAACCGCGAGCCAGTACGACCAGACGCCGATAAAGCCGATGGCCAAAGCCGTCACGATCGATCCAGCCATGGCGAGCTGAATAAGACGACGCCTGCCGAGACGAATGGCCATCTCGTTCCCGCTGACGCTTGCCGCGACGCCGATCAAGCCGAGCAGTGTCATCACCGCCGCTGGAGAAAGCACGGCCGTGCCGGCGCCCGTACTCGCGGCAACGTATCCGAGGAAGGCCACGCCCCATCCACGCAGTGCGCTCATTTCCAACGTGTGGACACAATAGCCGATCGCGTAGGCCATCGCCGAGCGATTGCGCAGCACCGGCAGGAAATTGAACAGGCCACCGCCATCACTCGGCTTGGCTGCGGGCACCGCGCGTCGCGGGACGAAGAGCGCAATCATGCACCACGCAATCGCGGCGGTCAGCGCAGCCATGAAGAACGCCAGTTGCCAGCCACCGAGGTTCGCCAGCAAATCGCCCGTCGCGAAGGAGAGCGCACCGGAAATGCCGATACTTGCCGCGTGTCCTGTCACGGCGCGCGACATCATCTTGGCATCCACCTGGTCCGCGAGCAGCTTGAGGCCGGTCATGTACGTCCCAGCCCAACCGAGACCGGTCAATGCGCGAAAGGCCATTGCCGACCAGTAGCCCTCGGCGAAGAGGGCAAAACCACCATGTCCGGCGACCGTCGCGCCAACGCCGAACAGATAGACGTATTTCGCATCCACGCGATCGGTCAGCGTCACGAGAACCGGCACGGCGAGCATGTATGCCGCGTAGAAGCTCGCCGTGATCCATCCGGCTTGCGTGTTGGTGAGGTCCCAGAGCGGGATCATGCGCGGCAGCAGTGCCGGCCAGAAGAACGCGCCGATCTGCACCAACACCTGCGCAGCGCAAACGATCGCTACGAGGCGTCGCGCCGCTGCTTGCTGCTCAGGCCCCTGCATTTCCACCGCCCCATCCTCCGCGAGCCGCGCGCTTCATTGAACTCGCAGGCGCTGGCCATCAAGTCTCAAAAACGGGAAACGGACCTGCCTTCCAAGCGGATCACAGGATCCGCGCCAGGGGCACGTGAAAAGCAAGCAGCTCGCACAGGCCATGGGCGCGACTGCCTCAACGCCACATCGCGAGCGCGATGCCTGCTAGCGCCAGCGCACCAATCCAGAGCGCAACACGGCCCCACCGCTCCTGTCGCGCATCTGCTGCCGCGAGCCGTTCGACGGTCTCATCATCGAGGCGCACACCACTGCGCGCGGCCTCGGCAAGCGCGAGCAGCGTCCTCTCCGCCTGCCCGAGCAGTGCCGGCACATCACCGAGCAGACGTCCGATCTCGCCTGCGCCCTCGCGCGCATCCTTCAGCGCGCCCGCCGCGCCGAGATTGCTCTCGACCCATTCGCGCGCGATGGGCTCGGCGGCCGTCCAGATGTCGAGGTTCGGATCGAGCCCGCGCGCGACGCCTTCGACAACGACCATTGTCTTCTGCAGATTGATCAGCTCCGGCCGGGTCTGCATGTCGAAGACTTCAGTGTAGGCAAAGAGCTGTCCAAGCAGATCGGCCATGGAGATTTCACCGGCTGGCCGGCCTTGAATGGGCTCGCCGATCGCCCGCAAGGCCTGCGCGAAGACTTCCACGGGATGATGCGGCGGCACATAGCCCGCCCAGAAGTGCACTTCGGCCGCGCGCCGATAGTCACGCGTGATGATGCCGTGCAGGATCTCCGCGAGAAAGCGGCGCTCCTTGTGCCCGAGCCGGCCCATGATGCCGAAGTCGACCGCGACGACATGGCCTTCGCGATCCACCATCAGGTTGCCCTGGTGCATGTCGGCATGAAAGAAGCCATCACGCATGGCATGGCGCAGGAAGGACTGCAGCACGGTGAGCCCGAGCGCACGACGGTCGTAGCCGGCCGCTTCGAGCCGCGCGTTGTCAGCGATCGGAATGCCATCGATCCACTCGAGCGTCAGCACGCGCTTCGAGGTCCGCTTCCAGTCGACGCCCGGCACGCGGAAACCG
>JAEYYJ010000013.1 GCA_023430845.1 Pseudomonadota bacterium | reverse complement strand
CGACGCGCTGGTCGGCGAGGTCGGCCTGCAGGGCTTCCATCAGCGTCAGGTATTCCTTCAAGGTGACAGGCACCTTGGCGGCCTTGAGCTCATGGAAGAAGGTCACGAACATGCGCGGGCTCCGGGGGGCGGATGATTGGTTCGTTATAGCATTTCCGTGGGTGGGTGAAATGCCGGATCGCGGCGCATCAGGTGCCCGCAGATCGCCGTTCTGCCAGCAGATTGATGATGTTGGCGGCCGCGATCACGGCTCCACCGATGAGCACATAGGGATCGAGCGCCTCCGCATAGATGAGCCAGCCGACCAGGGCGATCAGCGGTACGCGCAGGTAATCCATGGGCGTCACGATCGTTGCATCCGCGAGCGCGAAGGCGCGCGCAATGCAGTAGTGCGCGGCGAGACCGGCGAGCGAGACGACCACCAGCCAGGCCCAGGCGGTCGGTGTCGGCCATGAGAGCGTGCCGAAGGTCAGCACCGTCGTATAGATGCCCTGGAAGAGGGAGAGCCAGAACAGGATCGTCAGCGCGCTTTCCGTGCGCGTGAGCTGCTTGATGGCGATGTACGAGAAGGCATAGGCCACGGCGCATGCCATGGCCGAAGCCGTGCCCATGCTGACCGACATGCCCACGGGCCGGATCACAATGAGCGCGCCGACGAACCCGAGCATGACTGCGGCGAGGCGGGGCAGCGTCATGTGCTCGCGCAGGATGATGGGGGCCAGCAGCGCGACCCACAGCGGCGTGGTGAACTCGAGCGCGAAAACCTCGGCCAGCGGGATCTGCGTGATGGCCCAGAACCAGGTGAACTGCCCGGCGAGATGCGCGGCGTTGCGCCAGGCGTGCATCCCGAGCCGTTCAGTTTTGACGAATGAGAGCTTGTGCCCCGCCATGAGCGCAAGCAGCACGACGACCGGCAGCGACATCCAGCTGCGGTAGAAGATCATGTCCATGGTCGGCAGCGTGCGCATAGTCTCGCGGCCCGCAACCGCCAGCAGGGAGATCATGGCGAGCGTGCCGGCCATCCAGAATGCGGCCAGGAGCGCAGCGTGCCCGGAACGCCGGGGTGACGGGGCTTCTGTACTCATTGATGATGTTTCATGAGGATCGGATGCTCGCCACGCGCCGGCGCTCGCCGCGAATGTTCAGAATATTGGCAAGCACGACGACAAGCCCACCGCCAAGCACCCAGAAGTCGAGAGGTTCCGCATAGAGCATGACGCCGACGACGGCAATCAGCGGCAGGCGCAGAAAGTCCAACGGCGCGACGATGATCGCATCGCCATAGGTGAATGCCGTGGCGAGTGCGTAGTGCGCCGTCAGGCCCAGTACGCCCACGACGGCAATCCACGCGAACGTGACGGCATCCGGAATGACGAGGCCTTTGTCATAGCCGAACAGCGGGCCAGCCAGCACGATCGCAAGGCCGATCAGAACCTGCAGTCCCTGCATCCAGAAGAGGATCGTGAAGGCGTTGTCTCCTCCCTGCAGGAGGCGCTTCGTAATGATCATGGAGAAAGCGTATCCGAGGGCCGCCGTGAGAGCGAAGGGGGTGCCTTCACTCAGCGAAATAACGCCCGGCCGCACAACAATGAGTACGCCAACGAAGCCGAGCACAACCGCGCCGAGCCGGAGCGCCGTCAGTCGCTCACCCAGCAGGAGAGGCGCAAGCAGGGCCACCCACAGCGGTGCCGTGAACTCGAGCGTCGTCAGCTCGGCTAACGTCATGCGCGTCAGGGCATAGAGCCAGCAGAACTGCGCGGTGAAATGAATGAGATTGCGCACGATCTGGAGATCGGGGCGTTTGGTAACGAGGCTACCGAAGGGAATGCCGCGCACCATGACGATGACGATCAGGATCGAGACGCCGATGAATGTGCGCCAGACCGCGATCTGCAGGGCATCGACGCCCTGCGCTGCGGCCCGTCCGGCAACGGCCATCGCGGTGAATGAGACAATCGCACCCAGCATCCAGACGACGGCCCAAACGATGCGTCCGCGCTCGTCCGGCGACGCTGTGCCCTCGACCGACATTCCGGTGTTCCTTCCCCTCGGCAGCGTGCGCTGCTTATTCGGCGTGTGCGCGTCGCGCCGTTATATATTCACACATGCGAATGTTCGGTTGCCGCTTTGCGGCGGCCACTGTATAAGGATTCCAGGCTGCCCAAACAAGGAAGCGCCTGACGCTGCCATGTCGCGGAGCTGCTCTGCGGTCATGGTGCATCAACGCGTAACAACAGGCAGCAGCGTGGGCGTTGGTTCCGCGATCCTGCGACTGGGAGGCACGGCATGGCCAAAAAGCTCGTGATCATCATGGCGAACACCGACCCCCGCAATGGCGAGGAACTCGGCGCGCCGATCTTCCAGGCTTCTGTTGCCGCCGCTATGGACTACGAAGTCGAGGTGATCTGCACCGCGACCGCCGGCCGCCTCATGAAGAAGGGTGTCGCCGAGAGCCTGGTCGTGAAGCCCGGCAGTCCGAAGAGCGTCTACGATTTCATCAAGGACGCGCACGAAGCGGGCGTGAAATTCTTCTGCTGCTCGCCGAACCTCGATCTCTTCGACATGAAGCAGGATGACCTGATCCCAGAATGCTCCGGCATCGTCGGTGGAGCGTATCTCATCGAAGAGGTCATGGAAGGCGAAGACACCAAGGTGCTGAGCTATTGAGGTTGACCTGATGTCCGACGCCACAGCGACGCGCGTGCAGGACTTCATCGGCGATCCGATCTCGGACAAGCCGCCGGTGCCGCGCGCCAAGCTCGAAGCCATCTTCCGCGATCTGCAGGAGGACATGCGCTACGATCACGAGCTGCACGGCTGCCTGAACTGCGGCATCTGCACCGCGACCTGCCCCGCCGCGCACTATTACGATTTCTCGCCGCGCGAGATTGTACAGCTCCTTTGGACCGAGAATCTCGAAGGCATCTACGATGCCATGCAGGAAAAGATCTGGTCGTGCGCCCAATGCTACACCTGCGCCGCGCGCTGCCCGTTCCGCAATTCGCCGGGCGGGCTCGTCATGCTCATGCGCGAAGTCGCGATCAAGCATCAGATGCAATCCGCGAAGGACGTACTGCGCCCCTTCAGCCGTGTGATGCTGAAGCTCATCTCGACGGGCAACCAGCTCGCGCCCGACATGATCAATCCCCAGCACTTTGCCGACTGGGGCCCGAACATCTCCAAGGTCAATGCGCCGCTGAAGCTGCTTCGCAAAGCCATTCCCATGGCGACGCTGAACACGACGGAGACGGCCTGGGAGGTCAATCTCAAGACCTCGGTCGAACTCTATACGATCTGGGAGATGACCGGTGTTCTCGATCAGCTCGAGGGCATCGACGAGAACCTCTTCGATGTCATCACGGATATCATGGAAGAGAAGCGCGAAGACTGGAACGACTTCCTAGAGGACCAGGAGGACGCCGACGACGATGATTGAGATCGCGGCGTGACGCGTCTCACGTCATCCAGGCGGACAAGCGTATGAGCAAGGTCAAGTACAAGCCGACGAAGGGTTACAACGATGCT
This sequence comes from Pseudomonadota bacterium, assembly GCA_023430845.1. Classification (GTDB taxonomy): domain Bacteria; phylum Pseudomonadota; class Alphaproteobacteria; order Rhizobiales; family Hyphomicrobiaceae. Next base: position 286 of record JAEYYJ010000013.1, on the reverse strand, counting down.
GTTGCCTATCTGCGCGTGCGCGACGCGGCGGCCGCCATCGAGTTCTACGAGAAGGCCTTCGATGCGAAGGAGCGCTACCGCCTTACGATGGGCGATCGGATCGGGCATGCCGAGCTTGAATTCGGTGGCACCTGCGTGATGCTCTCCGACGAGTTTCCTGAGATGGCGATCGTCGGCCCGAAGGCACTCGGCAATACCACGGTGACGATGTGCCTAGCTGTTTCTGATGCCGATGCGGTGGCTGAGCGCGCGGTTGCCGCCGGCGCCACCCTGAAGCGCCCGGTGC
>JAEYYJ010000435.1 GCA_023430845.1 Pseudomonadota bacterium | reverse complement strand
AAGCTCGCGATCGTCCGCCCGGCCGCGATGGAGAGAACGACAGTCGACGGGCCGGCCAGCTTGGCGAGCGGCGCGAACACCTGGTCCATGACTTGCGGCTTCACGGCCATGAGCAGCACGGAAGGGGACTTCGGCAGGCTATCGATGTTCTGGACAGAGCGAATGCCATGTTTGGCCAGTAGTTCCGCCGTGGCAGGCGGCGGGCCGGGGTCCTGCACGATGATGTCGGCTGGCGCCAGGCCTCGCTGCAGCCAGCCTGCGAGCATGGCGCCGCCCATATTGCCGGCGCCGGCGAGAACGAGGGGCCCATCGAGGCGTATCATGCCGTTCTTCCCTGCATTTCATGTTGGTGCCGGCAATCATAGTCGACGCGACCGCCAAGGCGAGCGCTTCCTCAATCGATGAAGTGGGCTGGTGGTGCTGCAACCCATGGGTGGGCCGGGCCGATAGCGGCAATGCGTTGAACGATGCGCGGGCGTGGGGCTTCCTCGCGGACCTGCTCGAAGGCGATCACGGCGAGTCCGGCTGCCATGGCCGCCTCGGCCAGCTCATTGGAGCGCAGGAGAAAATCAGGGTTGGAGGGGCGGCCCCCGAACTGCTCATGCCCTCGCGCGAAAGTCTCGTAGATCAGCACGCCGTCTGGCGCGACTGCCGCGCATATGTCGCCCAGGATCGGCCGCCACAGATAGTTCGTGGCGATCACGGCACCGAATTGCTGCCCAGCCAGTGGAAAGGGTGCGCCGGTCTCCAGATCGGCCTCGATGGCCTCCACATTCTCATTTCCGGCGAGGTCGCCCAGTCGAGAAATGTCCCGATCGATCGCGGTGACGGCGAGCCCGCGCTGAAGCGCCAGCCGCACGTGCCGTCCGGTCCCGCAAGCGATGTCCAACGCTCTCCCCCTGGTCGGTGCGCCGGATAGGTAATGCGCCACCCAGGGCGAGGGCGGGGCATCAGCAGGTCGCTCGGGATGAGTTATGGTCATTGTCTCGGGGGCGCGCGCGTTCTGAACGGCGTGGAAAGTGAGCCCGGCAGGCCCTCCGCACCGGCAAACAGATTGTGCCGGAACCGCAATTTCCCATATATGGGCGCATGAGCGCGCCCTCGGCAATCCGCTATGCGAAGATGAACGGCCTCGGCAACGAGATCGTCGTGGTCGATCTGCGCGGATCGCCCAAGAAGTTCACGGTCGAGGAAGCCGCCGCGATCGCGTCTCGGCCTGAGACGCACTTTGACCAGATGATGGTCTTGCACGACCCGCCGAGCCCCGGCCTCGACGCCCGCATCCTGATCTACAACACGGACGGCTCGCTTGCTCAGGCGTGCGGTAACGGCACGCGCTGCGTCGGTCTGCTCGCCAACCGTGACACGGGGCGGGCCGAGTTCAAGTATGTCTCCGACGGCGGCTTGCTCGATGTGAAGTTCGAGAGCGCGGCGTCGATCTCCGTCGACATGGGCGAGCCGCGCTTCGGCTGGCAGGACATTCCGCTGTCCGAGGCTTTCCATGACACGCGCCGCATCGAGTTGCAGGTTGGCCCTGCCGACAAGCCGATCATCCATTCGCCGGCCGTCGTGAACGTCGGCAATCCACACGCCGTTTTCTGGGTGGACGATCCGGCCGCGATCGATCTCGGCCGCATTGGTCCCATGCTGGAAAATCACCCGCTCTTTCCCGAGCGCGCCAATATCTCTATCGCACGTGTCGACAGCCGTGGCGCGATCACGCTCCGCACCTGGGAGCGCGGCGCGGGTCTCACGCGCGCGTGCGGCTCGGCAGCCTGCGCGGCAGCGGTGTCGGCCGCACGTATCGGGCTCACCGACCGCAAGGTGACTGTGACCCTTCCGGGCGGTCCTCTCGTCATCGAATGGCGGGCGGACAACCACATCATCATGACCGGCCCGGCCGAGCTCGAGCACGAAGGCACGCTCGATCCGGCCCCACTCGCGACAGCTGGCTAGGCGGCGTCCACATGGAGGATACCGCCACCATCGCACCGCCGATCGACGACGTCGTGTCCGCGTCGGATGAGATCACGCGCGAGCCTGCGCGCGAAGCCGGCGGTGTCGAAATCATCACGCTCGGCTGTCGTCTCAATGCCTACGAGTCCGAAGTCATGCGCGGGCATGCGGCAGCCGCGGGGCTTGGCGACACCGTCATCGTCAACACCTGCGCCGTCACGGCTGAGGCCGTACGCCAGGCGCGCCAGACCATCCGCAAGATGCGCCGTGCCAATCCTTCCGCACGCATCGTCGTCACCGGTTGCGCGGCGCAGATCGAGCCTCAGAATTTCGCTGCCATGCCCGAGGTCGATCATGTCATCGGCAATGGCGAGAAAGTCGCGGCACAAACCTGGACGGCGCTTGCAACCGGCGACAGCCCGCGCGTTGCCGTCAACGACATCATGTCCGTGCGCGAGACGGCGGGACATCTGGAGCATGGCTTCGGCAGCCGCGCGCGCGCCTTCGTGCAGATCCAGAATGGCTGTGATCATCGCTGCACGTTCTGCATTATTCCTTATGGGCGCGGGCCTTCGCGTTCCGTGCCAGCGGGCGCCGTCGTCGCCGAGATCAAGGGCCTCGTCGCAGCGGGCCACGCAGAAGTCGTGCTGACGGGTGTCGATCTGACATCCTGGGGTTCGGATCTTCCGGCGACGCCACGTCTCGGCAGTCTCGTGCGGCGCATTCTGCGTCTCGTGCCTGAGCTGCAGCGACTGCGTATTTCCTCGATCGACAGCATCGAGGCCGATCCCGAGCTGATCGAGGCCATTGCCGGCGAGCCGCGTCTCATGCCGCATCTGCATCTTTCGCTGCAGGCCGGCGACGATATGATCCTCAAGCGCATGAAGCGCCGCCATCTGCGCGCTGACGCGATCCGCTTCTGTGACGAGGTGCGCCGCCTGAGGCCGGATATCGCGATCACGGCCGATCTGATCGCGGGCTTCCCGACAGAAACCGAAGCCATGTTCGCCAACACGCTCGATCTCGTCGAGCGTTGCGGCCTCGCCGGCATCCACGCATTCCCGTTCTCGCCTCGCACGGGCACGCCTGCGGCGCGGATGCCCCAAGTCGATCGGGCAACCGTCAAGGCGCGCGCGGAGCGACTCCGGGCCGCGGGACAAAGCGCCACAGATCGCCATCTCGGAACACAGATCGGTCGCGAACTACTGGTACTTATAGAAAAGCCGGGGCTCGGCCGCGCCGAGGACTTCACCGAGGTGCATCTTGCCCATACGTACCCGGTTGGCCATATCGTGAGAGCACGAGCGAACCGCCATGACGGTCGACGGCTCTGGGCAGAAGGTGGATCGTGAGCGCACCGGAAGAGAAAAAGCGCGGCCTGTTCGGGCGCCTGTTCGGCGGCGCGCCAGCACCTGCGCCCGCACCCTCTCCCGAGCCGGATGTCGAGATCAAGGAAGACGACGAGAACAAGAACGGCGATACGCCTTCCTCCCCGATCGCGGAACCGATGCATGTCGCAGCGGCGGAGCAGACGGCAGCAGAGGAAGTGCTCGTTGCCGAAGTGCCGGATATCGATGTCGCTGAGGCGGCAGAGGTGGAGCCTGCGCCCGCGCAGAAGGGCGGCTGGTTCTCGCGTCTCAAGGCCGGTCTCACCAAAACGTCGTCGAAGCTCTCGGAAGGCATCACCGGCCTTTTCACGAAGAGCAAGCTCGACGCAGATACACTCGACGATCTCGAGGATGTGCTTCTCCAGGCCGATCTCGGTGTCGAGACGGCAACGCGCATAACGGACACGCTCTCCCACGGGCGCTATGCCAAGGGCATTTCGCAGGAGGATGTGCGTACTGTTCTCGCCGACGAGGTCGAGCGCGTGCTCGTGCCGGTAGCCAAGCCGCTTGAGCTCGATGGCGCGCTGAAGCCGCACGTGATCCTCGTGGTCGGCGTCAATGGAGCGGGCAAGACGACGACAATCGGCAAGCTCGCGCAGCAGTTCAAGCGCGCAGGACAGTCGGTCATGATGGCCGCCGGCGACACCTTTCGCGCGGCCGCTATCGATCAGCTCAAGATCTGGGGCGAGCGCACGAGCGCGCCCGTCGTCGCGCACAAAGTCGGTGCGGATGCAGCGGGCCTCGCCTTTGACGCGCTGAAGGCAGCGCAGGAAGCTCGCAGCGACGTTCTCCTGATCGATACGGCCGGGCGCCTCCAGAACAAGCAAGGCCTCATGGACGAGCTCGAAAAGGTCGTTCGTGTGCTGCGCAAGCTCGATCCTTCTGCACCGCACACGGTCCTGCTGGTGCTCGACGCGACGACTGGGCAAAATGCCCTGTCCCAAGTCGAAGTGTTCAAGGATCGGGCGGGGGTGACGGGACTGGTGATGACGAAGCTCGACGGAACGGCTCGGGGGGGCATCCTCGTTGCCATATCGGCCCGCTTCGGCTTGCCCGTTCACGCCATCGGTGTGGGGGAGGCGGCGGATGATCTCCAGCCGTTCGATCCCAAGGAATTTGCGCGGGCTATTGCGGTCGGTTAATCAATCTCGACAATGATGGCATGTGGCCCCATCCCCGGGGCACAAGCCAAGCGAGAAAGCAGGGGTAGGAAGCGGTTCATGGGTTGGTTGACGAAGCATTATCCATTCAACCGGATCCAGACCGTCAACATCCTCGGGGAGATGGGACCGCTGGTCGCCATGTTTCTCGTGAACGGCATCTGGGGCATCGCCGCCGGCACGTGGGCACTCATCGCGACGACGATCCTGGCACTCATCGCGACGCTCAGCATCCTCGGGCGCCCGCCGATCATGCCGTTCATTGCCGGCGCCGTGAGCATCACGTTTGGCCTGCTGACGATCATCACCGGCGACCCCAAGTGGGTGCAGATCAAGGTCACGCTCTTCAATACGTTTGTGGCCGCCCTGCTTTGGTGGGGCCTTAAGACGGATCGCAACTTCTTCCGCTTCGTCTTCGGCACCACGTTCCACTACACGAACGAAGGCTGGAACAAACTGACCGCCAATCTCGCGTGGTTTTTCCTCGTTACGGCTGGGTGCAACGAGGCTGTGCGCCTGGGCTTCGAGCATACGCAATTCTGGGCTCTGAACCGGCTCTTCACTGGCGTCGATGTGTGGATTCTGTTCAAGCTGTTCATCGTGATGCCGCTGACAGGGCTATTCATGTGGTGGCAAGTGCGACTGCTACAGCGCCACCGGCTGCCTGTGCCTGTCGAGAACAAGTCGAACAGCCAATAGCCCGGCCGGCCGCACGTTGGCTGGCCTCGTTTTTGGCGGGGGCCACGTGTGCGCGCCGCATTGTGATTCAGGAGGTCGATGATGACCGTACCGGCACCCCGTGACGGCGAAGCCGACGCCGCCCCTGCCGCCGACAGCAAGCAGCTCGTCAAGCTGATCCTCGATCTGGCACCGCTGCTGCTGTTCTTTGCTGCCTACATGGCATCGAACATCTACGTCGCGACGGGCGTTCTCATGGCCGCGACGGTCGTCGCGATGATCGTCTCGCGGGTCTGGCTCGGCCACATTTCTCCCACCCTGGTTCTGACCACAGTGCTTGTCGTGGGCTTTGGTGCGCTGACGCTCTGGCTGAACGATGCCCGCTTCATCAAGATGAAGCCGACGATGGTGAATGTTCTGTTCGCCGTCGCGCTTGGGGGCGGCCTGCTCACTGGGCGCAACTTTCTCCAGCTCCTGCTCGGCCAGGCCTTCCGGCTGACGGAGGAAGGTTGGCGCAAGCTCACCTATCGCTGGATCGGTTTCTTCCTAGCCATGGCCGTTCTCAACGAGATCGTGTGGCGGAACTTCAGCGAGGGGACCTGGGCGAGCTTCAAGGTCTTCGGCATTCTGCCGCTCACAATCATCTTCGCGATGCTGCAGGTTGGGCTCATCCAGCGATATGGGCTCGAGAAGGCGGACGACGCACCTTGAACCAAAGGGGGTTCACTGATCGCAGTCCACATTTGCTCTGTTCCGGAAGATCTGTTTCTATTCCGCGCCATGGATTCGACCATCGGGCCTCACCCGCTCTTTGCGGGTAGGGGTGCGCGCCAGTGCTTGTTTCTGCAGAGTAATCTGCTTCGGATGTAAGTGCCAGCCGCAGGAGGTTCGAGGAAGGCAGGTCCGATCGGGGGTTAATGAGGATGGCGGCATTCCGCACGATGAAACATAGAACGCACCAAAACGTCGAGGGAGCCGAGCCAGCGGCCCTCGTGCGGTCGCCGATACATCTCTTGCATCGGGCCGGCCAATGCGCTGCCGACATCTTTGCAGCTGAGATGGGCGAGCTCGACCTGACGCCGCGCCAATTCGCGGTCCTGCTGACGGTAGCCCAGCGTGAGGGCCTGAGCCAGACGGACTTGGTGGAAGTGACCGGGATCGACCGTTCGACGCTCGCGGATATCGTGCGCCGGATGCTCAAGAAGGGGCTTCTTCAGCGCCGGCGCACTCGCGAGGATGCCCGCGCCTATGCCGTCAGGCTGACCGATGAGGGCTTGCGCATACTTGCTGCAGCGCGGCCCAAGGTCGAAGCCGTCGACGCCCGCATCGTGGCAACGCTCAACGCTGAGCAGCGCGCAAACCTCGTTGAGGATTTGCGGCTGATCGTTGCCTCGCTGCGCACGCCTGAGGGCAATCCAGGGCGGCGCGAATAGGCGCCGCGACCATTCAGGCGGCTTTGGCGAGGAGTTTCCGGTTCACCAGCGTCTC
>JAEYYJ010000385.1 GCA_023430845.1 Pseudomonadota bacterium | reverse complement strand
AGCCCGTGCACGAGCCGCACGTGATGAACTGTCCCGCGCGGACGCCGCCGCCCGTGCGCATCATCTCGACGAAAGCTACAGCGACGCCCAGCGGATCACCGATCGGATGTCCGCCGATCTGCTCCAGAACGGTCTCGCCGTTCACGGTGAGCGTGACTCTCAGCTTGGCGAGATCTAGCCCGCGCCAATCCGAGAGCACCTCTCCAAAAACGAATCCGCCATTGCTGATGCAGTCGGCGAGCTTGTCGAGCGGCGACATGACATCCGGATCGCCATAGCGGCTGGTCACGACTTCGATCGCGGCGCAGGCATCGACTGCTGCGGCGATCTCATCGCGGGCATATGGTGTGGCGCGTGGCGGCAGATCATGACGGCAACGGAAGGCGACCTCCCCTTCCACGCCACACTGCGGCGCCTCGGACATCGGAAACCTGGCTGGCGACGTTCGCGTGTTGGCAGCATAGATCGGCGCCCGAAGACCGTGGGAATTCGGATCACCGACAACGGGTGCATTGGCCTTGTAGGCGCGAACCTCGCCGCGGAGGAGCGCGGTCACAGCATCCTGGATGGCATGAGCGTCAGTCGCACTCCTCGGCCGGCAGGCCTCGGGCAGGCCGTCGATGCGCGCACTCGACTGGCGCGCAGCAGCCAGCAGGGAAGCAGCCTCGGCAATGCGAACCGGATCCATGGAGCGTTCCTCGCGCGTTTCTTGTCGGCGCCATCGTAGAGCAAAAACGCCCTGCGACCAGACCCCACGACGCGCTGGACGGCGCATAGGTCAAACAAAACGGCCCGGACTTTCACCCGGGCCGTCAGCCAACAATTGGTGTAGCGCTCAGTTAGACTTCGAGAGGGCCGCAACTTCCGCCGCGAAGTCGGTCGTCTTCTTCTCGATGCCTTCGCCAAGAGCATAGCGGACGAAGCCTTCGACCTTGATGGGGCCGCCGACCGCCTTCTCCTCGCCCTTGAGATACTGGGCAACCGTAATCTTGCCGTCGCCGCCGGGGCCCATGAAAACCTGCTCGGTAAGCACGACCTGACCGAAGAACTCCTTGCGCAGGCGGCCCTCGACCATCTTGTCGACGATCTCCTTGGGCTTGCCCGTCGCCAGCGCCTGCTCGGCGTAGACCGCGCGCTCGCGCTCGACGAGCGCCTTGTCGAGCGACTCGACGGTCGCGGCCTGCGGGTTGGCGGCAGCAACGTGCAGCGCGATTTGGCGGCCGATCTCGGCGAGCTTGGCCTTGTCGCCGCTCGCGCCCAGTGCCACGAGCACGCCGATGCGACCGACGTTGTCGGCGACACGGTTATGGATGTAGCTCGCGACGACACCATTCGGCGCCGAGAGCGAAGCCGTGCGGCGCACGCTCATGTTCTCGCCGATCGTCGCGATCGCTTCCTTCACCTGCTCATCGACGGAATGGCCCTTGCCGGGATACGGCGTCGCGAGCAGCTTCGCGAGGTCGCCGCCGGCGTCCATGGCCAGCGCCGCAATCTGGCGCACGATCGACTGGAAGCTCTCGTTGCGGGCAACGAAGTCCGTCTCCGAGTTGACCTCGACGAGCGCGCCCTTGCTGCCCTCGAGGGCCACACCGACGAGGCCGTCAGCGGCAACGCGATCAGCCTTCTTGGCAGCCTTGGAGAGGCCCTTCTTGCGCAGCCAATCGATCGCCTGCTCGATATCGCCGCCGGTTTCGGTCAGCGCCATCTTGCAGTCCATCATGCCCGCGCCGGTCTTGTCGCGCAGCTCCTTCACCATGCTGGCGGTAATGTTTGCCATTGGCTGTCCTGTCTTGGTTCGGGCAGCGCGGGCTGAAACCCGGCGCCGCCAAATAAAATGCGCACGCCGCTAAAGCAGCGGCGTGCATCTCGTCGCTTATATAGTTGGCCCGTCGCACGGTTGCGACGGGCGGTACGTCAGGCCGCGGCCTCGTCGACGAACTTCTTGGCCTGCGCCACCCAGTTGTCGCGGCCGGCCCGGCCATTCAGCTTGAGCGCACCGTCGAGCGCGGCGATGCCGTTCGCATCGAGGTCCGAGATCTGCCAGAAATGGTAGACGCCGAGATCGTTGAGGCTCTGCTCGAGCTTCGGGCTGATGCCACTGATGCGCTTGAGGTCGTCCGCTTCGCCGCGTGGGGCGTCGATACCGACGAACGCCGGCGCGTCAGGAAGATCCTCCTCGGGAGGCGCCTCGGACGCACCGACGTCGATGCCGGCCGAGCCCTGGCCGCGACCGAGACCATCGATCGCCGCGCGAGCGACGAGATCGCAATAGAGCGTGATCGCGCGACCGGCGTCATCGTTGCCCGGGATCGGGAAGTCGATACCATCCGGATCGCAGTTCGTATCGACGACGGCGACGATCGGGATCTTGAGCTTCCGCGCTTCCTTGATCGCGATGTCTTCCTTATTCGTGTCGATCACGAACAGGAGGTCGGGAAGGCCGCCCATGTCGCGGATGCCGCCGAGGCCCTGGTTGAGCTTGTCGCGCTCACGCGTGAGGTTGAGCAGCTCCTTCTTGGTGCGGCCTTGCGTATCGCCGCTCAGCATGTCGTCGAGCTGGCGCAGGCGACGGATCGACTGCGAAATCGTCTTCCAGTTGGTCAGCGTGCCGCCGAGCCAGCGGTGGTTGATGTAGTACTGCGCCGAGCGCTTGGCGCTGTCGGCAATGGCCTCGCCAGCCTGCCGCTTGGTGCCCACGAAAAGCACGCGGCCGCCCTTGGCGACGACATCGCTTACCGCGACCAGCGCCTGATGAAGGAGCGGCACGGTCTGTGCGAGATCGACAATATGGATGTTGTTGCGGGCGCCAAAGATGAAGGGCGCCATTTTCGGATTCCAGCGGTGGCTCTGGTGGCCGAAGTGAACGCCAGCCTCGAGAAGCTGACGCATATTGAATGCAGGCAGGGCCATGCGACTTAAGTTCCTGTTTTCCGGTTGATCCTCCGCCCACCTGAGAAGGCCCTGCTTGTGCCGCAATGGACAAGCAAAAGGCCCACCGGAGCGTCGACCCGGGCTTTCGATCGGGCGCGGCGCAGTAGGTGTGCGTGTGAGATGGCCGCTCTTTAGCCTGGGCGGGGGCATTTGGCAACCCCCGATCCGATGGCTCCTGCGGCGTCAGGCCTGATGAAAATGCGGGCATTATTCTCACGTGACTCCGAACCGGTCTTTGAATAGAGAAGCGCAAACGCCCTCCGAGCCGCTCCCGTGAACCAGACCGCCCGCAATCCGATCGTCGACCCGACCGTCAGGCCCACAACCCTGACGGATATCGCCTATTCACGCCTCGAAGAGATGATAGCGACGCTGCTCCTGGCGCCCGGCGAATTCCTCTCCGAGCAGGTACTGGCAGAGACCGTCGGCCTCGGCCGCACGCCCATTCGCGAGGCGCTGCAGCGCCTTGCACGCGAGGGTCTCGTCACGATCCTGCCTCGCCGCGGCGTTCAGGTGACGCCGATCGATCCCGAGGAACAGCTTCTCGTGATCGAGGTGCGCCGTGAGATCGAACGGCTGATCAGCCGCAATGCGGCTGCCCGGGCAACGACCGAACAGCGCGCGGCTTTCGCGGCGATCGCTGATGGGCTCGATCGCGCCGGCCGCGCCAGCGATGCGCTGGAGTTTCTGCGTCTCGACCGCGAGCTCAATCTTCTCATGCTGGACGCCGCGCACAACACCTTCGCGGTGCGCACCATGCAGCTTCTGGCAGGCCTCTCGCGGCGCTACTGGTACCAGCACCATCGCGATGCCGCCGATCTGCCGCTCTGCGCCCGCCTCCATGCGGCACAGGCGCGGGCCATTGCAGCCGGCAAGCCGGAGGCCGCCGCTGCCGCGTCGGATGCCCTCATGGACTATGTCGCGATGTTCACCAAGGCGGCGCAGCCGACCGCCAGCTGACGCCGGTACTCAGGCTGCCGCGGCTGCCCGCATGCGCTCGATGACCTCGACGCGCGTGACCTCATCGTAGATGGAGATGATATCGAGCAGGGTGGCGTCCACATCCTCGTCGGACATTGCGTTGACGGTGGCGAAGACGGCCGCGCGTGTCGGTAGATTGTGCTTGCCCTGCAGCCGGCGCGCGAGACGCGCGATCCAGTGCCTCAGTTCGGCGTCCTCGATCTGGCAACCCAACTCGGCGACGCTCAGAAGCTGCCGCTCGGCCACAGCGAGCAAGCGCTGGCGCGGCGTTGCGCACCGTGTAGCCAGCTCAAGCACAGCTTCATGAAGCTGCTCCCAGCACGCTACGACTGCCCCTGGTTCATTAATCGCCATGCGTGAGCAATCCCTCTTCGGACGGTGCGCCGACCCCGCCATGCGTAGTGTCACATCGTCTCGCGTCGCGCGGAATATTGCCGAAATGGAAACAGAGTTGCGCAAACAGACATCCGCATTTCTCCTAAAAGGAGAAAGACCTAGCTCCTTGCGAGCGAAATGGTGCTAGGTCGGTCGATCCTTACTGATCATCCCCCGCGTCCCCATGACGCCGGTGATCTCATCAAGAATGACAGGGTCGTCGATGGTGGCCGGCATCTTCCACGACTCGCCATCGGCAATCGCTCTCATGGTGCCGCGCAGGATCTTGCCCGAACGCGTTTTCGGCAAGCGCGCCACCGTCATGACCTGCTTGAAGGCTGCCACAGGCCCGATTTCGTTACGCACGAGCTTGACGACCTCGGCCTCGATCGCCTTCGCATCGCGGTTCACACCGGCATTGAGCACGATGAAGCCCATGGGGATCTGCCCCTTGACCTCATCGGCGACGCCGATCACCGCGCACTCGCCGACATCTTTGTGGCGTGCGACGACTTCCTCCATCTGCCCTGTCGAGAGACGATGACCGGCGACGTTGATCACATCGTCCGTGCGCGCCATGACGAACACGTAGCCGTCCTTGTCGATGAAGCCGGCATCGGACGTGGTGTAATAGCCCTTGAACTCGGAGAGATAGCTCTTGCGGAAGCGCTCGTCGTTGTTCCACAGCGTCGGCAGGCAGCTCGGCGGCAGCGGCAGGCGCACGGCAAGGGTGCCGGTTTCGCCGCGCCGCACTTCGTTACCCTCCGGATCGAGCACCTGGAGGTCGTAACCCGGCATCGGCACCGTGGGTGAGCCGTACTTGACGGGCAGCGTACCGAGGCCGACAGGATTGCCGGCGATCGGCCAGCCCGTCTCTGTCTGCCACCAGTGGTCGAGCACCGGCACCTTGAGGTGCTGCTCCGCCCACTCGATCGTTGCCGGATCAGCGCGTTCACCCGCCAGGAACAGGGTGCGGAACTTACTCAGGTCGTACTTGCCGATCAGTTCGCCCTTTGGGTCGTTCTGCTTGATGACACGAAACGCCGTCGGCGCGGTGAACATCGCCGCAACCTTGTGCTCGGAGATAACCCGCCAGAAGGCGCCCGCATCGGGTGTGCCGACAGGTTTGCCTTCGTAGAGAATGGTCGTCGCCCCGTGCAGCAGCGGCGCGTACACGATGTAGCTGTGGCCAACCACCCAGCCGACATCCGAAGCGGTCCACCACACCTCACCGGGCTCGACGCCGTAGTGGTTCTTCATGCTCCACTTGAGGGCGACCATGTGACCGCCGTTGTCACGAACGACGCCCTTCGGCGCGCCCGTCGTGCCCGATGTGTAGAGGATATAGAGCGGGTCGGTGGCGGCGACGGTCACGCAGTCGGCCTTGCGCCCAGCCTTCTTTGCATCTGCGATGAGCGTCGCCCAGTCGCGATCGCGGCCCTCCACGAGAGTGGCCTTTTCCATCGGGCGCTGCAGAACCAGACACGACTTCGGCTTGTGCTTGGCGAGTTCGATCGCCTTGTCGAGGAGCGGCTTGTAGGGAATGACGCGCGCAGTCTCGATGCCGCAGCTCGCGGTGAGGACGGCAACAGGCTGGCAATCGTCGAAGCGGGTCGCGAGTTCATTCGCAGCAAAACCACCGAATACGACGGAATGAATGGCGCCGATGCGGGCGCAAGCGAGCATGGCGATCGCGGCTTCGGGGATCATCGGCATGTAGATGATGACGCGGTCGCCCTTCTGAACGCCGAGATCCTGGAGGACGGCTCCAAGCGTCGCGACCTCGTCGGTCAGCTCGGCGTAGGTGTATGCCTTGACGGTGTTGGTGACGGGGCTGTCGTAAATCAGGGCCTTCTGCTTGCCGCGGCCGGCGGCGACATGGCGGTCGAGGCAGTTGTAGGCCGTATTGCACTCGGCGCCGACGAACCAGCGGCCATACTCGCCGAGATGGGGATCGAAGACCTTGTCCGCAGGCTTCACCCAGTCGATCTCTTCCGCCGCATCTCCCCAGAATTTCGCCGGGCAGCGTTTCCAGTCGGCATAAACTTTTGCGTAGCGGCTCACTGTGAAGCCCTCCCAGTGATTTTCTTCAGCATGATCTGTCTTTTCACCACTGTTACGTCGCCCATCGCAACCGGAAAGGCGCGTTGGCATGGGCGCAACCGGAATGGCCGCTATGAGCCTGCGGCAACCATGCCGCGGAACTTTGCGAGTGCGCCTGCCTCGAGTTCGACGGCCAGCAGGCGGGCAGGATCGATCGGTCCGGGCAGCCTGATCTGCCCCGGCGGCACCGGTGCGAAACCAAAGCGGCCGTAATAGGCCATGTCACCAACGAGCAGGACGATCCCTTCACCACCGACACGCGCGGCATCGAGTGTTTCAGCAACCAGACGACGCGCGTATCCCCGACCTGCCAGCTCGGGCTCCACGGCGAGCGGCCCAAGCAGCAGCGCTCGCGGCTGTCCGCCAATGCTGATCGGCGTCATGCGCACTGCCGCAACGAGCCGGTCCCCCATGAGCGCGACGAGGCAATAGGGCGAGAGGTCAGGCGCGCCCTCGCGCACGCGGTAGGCAGTCCGCGCAAAGCGGCCCGGGCTGAAGGCGCGCGCCTGCAGCGCCACGATGGCCGGAAGGTCCGCTGGCAGAGCAGGCCGTGTCACGACGGCAATCGCATCACTGTTCATCAGACAACGAACCCCAATGAGCGATGACGCGAGATCCCGCAGATGAGAAAGCGCGCCCCGACCGGCAGCCGGCGGAGGCGCGCGGCCATGCAACTAGC
>JAEYYJ010000334.1 GCA_023430845.1 Pseudomonadota bacterium | reverse complement strand
TTCTACGGCTGGTTCTGTCTCAAGTTCGAGCACATCCTCGTCAGCCGCGATCGCGCGAGCGCAGCCCTCAAGAAGCTCGTCGCAGATGCCAAGGACCGCGCCGCCGAGGGCCGCGAGGTCTTCATCTTTCCCGAGGGCACGCGCCGCCCGCCCGGCGCCGAGCCCGACTACAAGCCGGGGTACATCGCGCTCTACGAAGGCCTCGGCCTGCCGTGCTATCCGCTCGCGCTCAACTCCGGGCTCTACTGGCCGCGTCGCAGTATCTTGCGCCATCCCGGTACGATCATTGTCGAGATCCTCGACCCAATCCCGCCCGGGCTCTCACGCAAGGAATTCCGCCGCGAGCTCGAAGCCCGCCTCGAAGCCGCAAGTGACCGCCTCTTGCAGGAAGCCGCCGCCGCGCCCGACGCTCCGCCGCTGCCACCGACCGCCATCGCGCGCCTCTCCGAGCTTGCGAAGGCGCTCTGAGTGCCCTGCTGGGTATCGCGAGAACGTTAAGAGAACATTCTCATTGACGGAACGTTTCCGGAACACTATATATTGTTGCCTAGTTCTCGTTGAGGAGCGCCCGGCAGCATGGCGCGTGAACATTCAGCAATTCCAGCGATTTCCCAGTTCATCTGGGATGCGAAATATCGCCTGAAGTCGGCTGATGGCGCGCCGCTCGAGGCCGGCGTCGCGGACACGTGGGCGCGGCTCGCCGCGGCTGGCGCCAGTGTCGAGAAGGCGCGTGTGCGCAAGGCTTGGCATAAGCGCTTTCTGAATGCGCTCACGGATTTTCATTTTCTCCCCGCGGGGCGCATCATTGCCGGCGCGGGCTCCAGCCGCGATGTCACGCTCTTCAACTGCTTCGTCATGGGGCCGATCGGCGATGACCTCGGCTCGATCTTCGAGAACGTCAAGGAAGCCGCCCTCACCATGCAGAAGGGGGGCGGCATCGGTCATGATTTCTCGACGCTGAGACCGATGGGCGCGCTCGTGAAGAGCGTCGGGGCTGGCGCCTCGGGTCCGGTCAGCTTCATGGATGTGTGGGATGCCATGTGCAAGACCATCATGTCGGCCGGCCAGCGGCGCGGCGCGATGATGGCCACCATGCGCTGCGACCATCCCGACATTGAGACCTTCATCGACGCCAAATCCGATCCCGCGCGTCTGAGAAACTTCAACCTCTCGGTGCTCGTCACCGACGCCTTCATGGACGCCGTCGAGCGCGACGACACCTGGGCGCTCACGTTCGAGGGCACGGTCTACCGCACGGTCCGCGCGCGCGCGCTGTGGGAGCGCATCATGCGCGCGACCTATGGCTATGCCGAGCCGGGCGTGATCTTCATCGATCGCGTCAATGCGATGAACAATCTCGCCTACTGCGAGGAGATCCGCGCGACCAATCCCTGCGGCGAGCAGCCTCTGCCGCCTTATGGTGCGTGCCTGCTCGGCTCGATCAATCTAGCGGCGCTCGTGCGCGACCCGTTCACGGCCATCGCGCGCATCGATGAAGCACGCCTTGCCGAGCTCGTGCCGGTCGCTGTGCGCTTTCTCGACAATATGATCGATCTTTCGCATTACCCGCTCGAAGCGCAGCGTCAGGAGGCCAAGTCCAAGCGCCGCATTGGCCTCGGTATCACTGGCCTTGGCGATGCGCTTGCCATGTGCGGCCTGCGTTACGATGCAGAGGATGCGCGCGCGCTCGCCGAGCGGATCATGGCGCAGGTTGCGACGCTCGCCTATGCCGCAAGTGCCGAGATCGCTGCGGAGAAAGGCGCTTTCCCGCTTTACGACGCCTCAGCTTTTCTTGCTGCCCCGAATGTCGCGCGCCTTCCCGAGCACGTCCGGCACGCGATCGCGAAGAACGGCATTCGCAATGGCTGCCTGACGTCGATTGCGCCGACGGGTACGATCTCGCTCCTCGCCGGCAATGTGTCGAGCGGCATCGAGCCGATCTTCGATCTTGCGTACAAGCGCCGCGTGCGCGGCGCGGGCGACACTGTCAGCGAGGAGATGGTCGAGGACTACGCTTATCGCCGTTTCCGGCAGCAGTCAGGTGCCGATGCGCCTCTGCCGGCGGCGTTCGTCACTGCGCACATGCTGGCGCCCGCCGCGCATCTCTCCATGCAGGCGGCCCTGCAGAAGCATGTCGATAGTGCGATCTCGAAGACCATCAACTGCCCTGTCGACATGCCCTTCGAGGCTTTCGAGAGCATCTATACCGAGGCGTACGCGCTCGGCCTCAAGGGCTGCACGACCTATCGGCCGAACCCGGTGACCGGCTCAGTTCTGGAGACAGCTCCGGCAGCAGTCACGGAGATGCAGCCATCCTTGCCGGCGCCGGTCGCAGCGCCGTCGCCGCGCACAGGCGATGTCGTCTACATGGCGCCCCCGCTCGAGCGCGATCCCGTTTTGCCGGGCTTTACCTACAAGCTGAAGTGGCAGGCGAGCGATCACGCCATCTACGTGACGATGAACGATATCGAGCGCGACGGGCGCCGCCGCCCCTTCGAGATCTTCATCAACACGAAGAATCTCGAGCACTACGCCTGGACGGTGGCACTTACGCGCATGATCAGCGCCGTGTTCCGCCGCGGTGGTGACGTCACCTTCGTCGTCGAGGAACTGAAGGCCGTGTTCGATCCCCAGGGCGGGCAGTGGATGGGTGGCCGTTATGTGCCAAGCCTGCTGGCGGCCATCGGTGAGATCATCGAGGCCCACATGATCCGCATTGGCTTCCTGGCACCCCCGGAGGGCCGCGGCGCGGGCCGCCAGGACGTGCCGTCGCCGGCGAGGGCGCTCGCCGCCGACGCCGCGTCCGCCGCTCCAGCCAGTGGTGCCGCCTGGACACCCCTGGGTGCGCCGAGCAGTATGAGAGGGGGCACACGCCGGTGTCCGAAATGCCAAGGTAATCAGTTTCTTCCGCAGGAAGGCTGCCATCTCTGCTTAGATTGTGGTTATTCAACATGTGGTTAGAAGGCATCACGGCGCCGTAATGCTCATGCCGGAGAAAGTGTATCCGCCGCGCCACATATTAGTGGCCCATTAACAAAACCGTGTGATGCAGGATTTTCGAACTTGAATAATATGCGTATACGACAAAATTCTCGGGAGCTGTTCTGCAGTCCTGTGCGTTCAGCGTTGGAAGTTATTGTTGGTGCGCGCCAGTTTTGGGTGCGGTGGTTTGTTGTGTTTTGAGAGTGTGCCGATATGGCTGTGCGTCGGACAGAGAGTGTAAGTAAGCGTGCGAAGGAGCGGCGCGAGCCTGCGCCCGTGCGCCCTGCGCCTGATGCCGCCAGCACGGCCGCTTGGCGCGGCGCCTCCGGAACTGTCTACACCCACACCGCGACGAGCCTCATCTATTGCCCCGAGATGCCGGAAGCGACGTATCTGCTTCTGCATCGCGATGCCGGCGGCGCGGTGCGCGTGCTCCGCGTCGGAACACTCGATAGCAAGGCCCGCTCTCTGAACCTCGCGCGGATCCGCCAGGTGGGTGCAACGCTCGGCGCCAACGAGGTGCACTTCCGCGTCGAGCGCACATCAGCGGCTGAGCGTGCGCGCATCGCTTTCGACATCGAGAACGG
>JAEYYJ010000261.1 GCA_023430845.1 Pseudomonadota bacterium | reverse complement strand
GCGAGAAACTCGGGCTTGAACTGCTCGTCCTTCGAGATGTTCACGGAATGAACGGTGTAGGGGAGCGCCACCTCCTCCAGCATGATGGAGACCTTCCGCCCGTTGGGCGTGGACCAAGTGTAAAGATCAATCATGGGCGTTCCTCGCGGCCGGGCTGGTCCCGTTGGCATGTCTGTTATCGGAGGGCGTGAAGGTAGACGCTCCATGGCTCAGGAGCAACGAAGACCTGTGCCAGCGCGGGTGTTGGTCGCAACGCATGTCGCAACGCGTTAGGCGCAGCAGCAACTCTTTAGCATTCATGAATGCTTCGACAGCGTCTCGACATCGTCGCAACAAAGTGCCGCGCTACTGTGAGGATGAAAGGTCATTAGCGTTGACCAGTTCTTAGGCCGTTGCTGCGTATACTTTCCGTTATGTTGCGTAGGTGGGTGAAATCCGGTCTGACGATTGCGGGGCTGCTCCTGATAATGGGCTGCGCCAAGCAAGCGTACTTCGTGGCCAAAGACGAGCCGTGGCGTGCCGACGAGGAGCGCCGCTGTCTTGCGTCCGGCTACATTCGCAACAATCCCTACATCACGAAGCGGAGCGCCCTTGGTGGGCCCGCGCCGTGCGGGTCCGTGCAGCCGTTGTATGTGGGCGCGACGGCGCACGGCGCCGTGGAGCTCAAGCCACAGGCGACGCTGCAGTGCCCGATGGTGCCTGCGACCGACCACTGGGTCGTGACCTCGGTCATGCCGGCGGCCCGCCGCCACTTCGGCACGGATGTCGTCGAGTTGAAGGTGGTTGCGTCCTATTCGTGCCGCCCGCGTAATGGCATCGCGGGAGGCGTACTTTCTGAGCATGGCATGGCCAATGCCCTTGACATCGCGGCCTTCAGGCTGGCGGATGGAAGAGTGGTATCCGTGCTCTCGGGTTGGAATGGCAACGTTGCCGAGCGTGCGTTTCTTCGCGCGGTACACCGAGGGGCCTGCAGGACGTTCAAGACGGTCCTCGGCCCCAATGCAGACCGCTTCCACCGCGATCACTTCCACCTCGATCTCGCGCGCCACGGGCGCAGCGGGGAGGTCCGCGTATGCCGCTGAAAACTGTGGGCGGCTGGATCGACATGTGGCGCGTCTACAACTATATGGTGGATGGACCACATACAAAAGTTTCGTCGCTTGCAACGATTTAGCAACAGGACTGTGCTGATATTTCAGCGTCGCACTCTACCTGTGACATCCGGAGCCGTGTGTTGAGTCTGCAGCTGATAGATGACCAGGGGCAAGTATGGGACGGGAGCTCGCGTCAGCTCCGTCACGCCTATGACTCGCCCTATTCGGGGGGTGAGTTCTCCGATTATGCGGTCGTCAATCTCGGCTTCATCGCGACCAACGTCTACGGCCAGTCGGCGCAGATCCGCCTGCGCCCCAGCTTTACCGCTGATGCCGCCTATGATGCCCTCTATCGCTGGCTGCTGAACCGGCGTTTTGAGCGCGTCGTGCTGACGTGGCTCGACAGCACGTGGCAGAACGAGATGCTGCGGTCCAACCAGGCCGCCCTCATCCGCCTCGATGATCTTATCGAGCAGGCCAAGCGCCAGCGGCCCGAGGATTTCATGTCCACGCTCATCCCGGGCGACGAAGTTTCGAGGGACGTGACGCTCAAAAAGCTGTTCCAGACCTGGAAGCTCAGCACGCGAGACAACCGGCCCGAGACCGTGCGGACGGCGATCAATTCGATCCTCGGCAATCGCTATGCGATCGTGCAGCAGGACCATATGAATAACCGGCTCCTCTACAAGGAGCTCGGCGATGGTCTGTTCACGAGCTACGACACGTGGCGCACGTGCGCGGTCGGGGCCCCCATGGAGGAGATGCCCGATCGTGCCTATGGCCGGTGGGTGAAAGGCTGCTACAGCGACGTGCTGAGCACGATGGAACCCACGGTCGAAAAAGTGGATGCCATCGTGCACTGGCCGCATTCCGGCAGGACCAGAATGCGGTACCGGCGTCTGATCCTGCCGCTAGCCTTGAGCGACGGAAGCCGTATTGTTGTGGGCGGTTCGCTGGTCGACGACCGCATCGACCTTCGCTTCAGGCGGCGTGAGCAGACCTGAGAAGTAGTCGACCAATTCCTCTGCGTTCGACCAGATGAGCGCCAGGCGCGCATCTCCGAAGAGCGAGTTGCGCAGCAGGATTTCCCACTCGACATGGCGATAGCCGGCGCGTTGTGCCGTGCCACCGGCCACGACCTTGTCGACCATGAAGCTGAGGGTGACGTCGCTGCCCCACTTCGTGAGGGAGAGGGCCTTGGTGAGGCGCGGCAGGATCGAGGTCAGACCCTGCTTGCGGTACTCGGGGTGATACCAGACGGCGCCCGAGTAGATGAACTGCCCGGTAATGGCTTCGGCGGCCGGAGCCGTGATCGTGCAGGACTCACCCGGCAGGCGCTGACGCTCGGGATCTGGATAATAGAGGCTGAGGCTCTCCGTCTCCTCGCGGAACGTGCGCTCGCCGATGTCGTAGAAGCGCGCGGCCTGGGCGGCGATGATCTTGCCGGATGCATTGCGTCCGATGAGGGCGAAGCTGTTGGTGTTGTTGATCCCGCCGAGCTCTGGGCTGAAGACCGCGAACAGGGGCGGCCAGCTATCGAGGTTCTGCTGGTTGACCTCGGTGAGCACCTCGATCGGTGCGAACTGAAGGTTGATGCCGCGCTCGCGGAGCATCGTATCGCCGCGCAGAAACAGCCGCGAAAGGAGCTGGCGAGGGCCGTGGTCGATGCGCACATCGGCCAGGAAGTTCTGGTTGAAAGTCTGAGGAAGAATGGCAGGTGCCGGTACAGCGCGAAGGCTGCTGGCAGAAGCCCTAGCGGAGGTATGCATTACAGGTTCCCCCAATGATCTGAACGCTAAGGACAGCGCGCCGGGAAAGCCTCGCGGCGACGCTTCCTTAACCTTAACTATAGGATGGAATTCTTATCTGATGCAAGAGTATTTACTGAAAATTTACCGTGCTAAGTACCGGAATCTGGGCGGAAATTGTCTTATTTTGAGACGCGAATTAACACTTCGGCAATAGATCGGCCGGTAAGGGCTTAAGATTAGGAAGAAAAGCAGCAATACACCATAAGATTGTGCAGGCTAAAAATGCAACCGTTGAGCCGCCAAAAGCGCTCTCGGGAGCCGTTCGGGAAGATCCTCGGCGATCAAACCGTCCCCCGCTTCCATGGCTGCCGCACCGTGCAGCCATACGGCCGCCGCTGCAGCTTCGAACGGCGGCGC
>JAEYYJ010000396.1 GCA_023430845.1 Pseudomonadota bacterium | reverse complement strand
CGAGGGCATGGAGATTGCGAAAAAACTCATCGCTTCCGCCGATGTGCTCACGGAGAACTTCCGCCCCGGCGCCATGGACGCACTCGGTCTCGGCTATGAAGGCGTAAAGAAACTCAACGAGCGCCTCGTCTACTGCTCGCTCAAAGGTTTTCTGTCCGGCCCCTACGATCAGCGCTCGGCCCTCGACGAGGTCGTGCAGATGATGGCAGGCCTCGCCTACATGACCGGCCCGCTCGGCCGGCCACTACGCGCCGGCGCGTCCGTCAACGACATGATGGGCGGCATGTTCGCCGCGATCGGCATTCTCGCCGCACTGCGCGAGCGCGATCGCACGGGTAAGGGCCAGCTCGTGCAGAGCGCGCTTTATGAGAACTGCGCGTTCCTCGTCGGCCAGCACATGATGCAGTACGTGGTCACGGGACAGGCGGCGAACCCCATGCCGCAGCGTCTTTCGGCCTGGGGTATCTACGACGTGTTCGACTGCGCCGATGGGCAGCTCTTTCTCGGCGTCGTGACCGATACGCAGTGGAAGATCTTCTGCGAGGAATTCGGATTCCAGCAACTCTTCAATGATGAGCGCCTGAAGACGAACTCCATGCGCTCGAACAATCGCGACCTCTTCATGCCTTTCCTGCGCGAACACTTTGCGCAATGGAAGCGCGACGCACTTGAGGCCAAGGTCGCTGCCGCCGGCCTTCCCTACGCACCGATCGTCAAGCCGCACGAGCTGTTCGACGACCCGCACTTGAAGGAGTCCGGCGGACTGCTGCCTCTCACGCTGCCGGACGGCACCGAGACCGTAACGCCGGCGCTGCCGCTCGAGCTCGCCGGCCGTCGTCTGGGGACGCGGCTCAATCCGCCGAAGATCAGCGAGCACGGTCGCGAAATCCTCGCCGAGCTCGGTTATGCCAGCGATGCTTCGGAAGACCTCATCGAGCGCGGGATCGTGGCCGCAGTCCGTTAACCGCCATACGTAAGACAGACTTAACCTGCTTCCTGTCGAACTGGCCCAAACCCGGATCGACAGGTGCAGTCATGAAGCTTCTCGTCGGCTCTCTCTCGACGCTCGCCGTGCTCGCTGCAACGCCGGCCGCTGCGCAATCCGATCTCCAGCCAGGCTTCGATAAGCGGCTGCTTATGCTGGCCCCGGCGCAGGACAAGGCCGAGAGCTGCTTTCTACGCCGCTATGATGCAGCTCATCTGAAAGCGCGCCCGAAGCAGAAGGTCCAGGCCATCGGCCTCTGCGTCAGCGTCGAGCGCATGGAGCCCGAAGAGAAGGGCGAGCCCGTCCGTTACATCTACACTTTCGATTTTGCGGCGAAGCTCAGGGCCAAGCCGGAGGTTGCGAAGACCGGCGGCGAGTGCGGCTTCTCTCATATGCCGCCGGAAGAACAGCAGCGGGTGTCCAGCAAGCCCATCTGGTGTGGTGTCGATTGCGATGGCGGCGGCATCTCGGTCGAGCCGCGCAAGGATGGCGCCGAGTTGCTTGCGCGCCTTGAACGCATCCGTGTTTCGAGCGAATGCGGCGGCGCCGATGACGAAAGTTCATCCTTCGACATCACAGGCGGCGTCGACGACAAGGTCTTCGTCATCCCGCGCGTGAGCGTGGATGACTACCGCTCGTTTGCCGGGAAGTAGAGTGGCGCGTGCCTCACGAAAGCTTGTCGAATGCTGCCGGGTATGAAACAGCCGCGCCGGCAACCGGCGTATCCGTGAGGGCCAACGCCATGAAGTGCGGCCCTGCATATGGCGATTGGAAAGCCGCGGCAGCCTCGGTCGAGAAACCGAAGCGGCCATAGTACGCGGGCTCGCCGAGCACGAACATGATTTGCGCGCCCGCGTCTTTCGCAAGATCGACTGCTTCACGCACAAGTGCCGAGCCGATACCCTGGTTCTGCCGCGAGGGTTCGACCGCAACTGGCGCCAGCGCCACGCCGCCGAAAGGAGAGCGGAGCCGCGAGACCATCACGTGTCCACCGACGCGCCCATCCAGCTCCGCAACGAGCGCAACGTTGATCGCGCCTTCCGCGCGTAACGCCTCGACGAGGCTCGCTTCCTGTCCGCCGCCAAATGCACTGGCAAGCATTTTCCTGATGGCCGCGTAGTCGGACGGCCGCTCTGCGCGGATGATCACACGCCTACCCGTGCACGAAGGGCTCGAGCCCTGACAGCCGCATCCGCGTCTCGATCTTCGCGGGCTTGCGCGGCGGATACTTCTCGACATGCTCGCGGATGTGACGAATGTGGTCCGGCGTCGAGCCGCAGCATCCACCGACAATGTTGACGAGGCCGTCGCGCGCCCAAGGTTCGAGCTGGCAGGACATATCGTGCGGCGTCTCGTCGTACTCGCCCATGGCATTCGGCAGGCCCGCATTTGGATAGGCCGAAACGAGCGTTTCCGAGACGTGCGCGAGCTCCGCGATGTACGGCCGCATCATCTCCGCACCCAGTGCGCAATTGAGTCCGATCGAGAACGGCTGCAGATGCCGCATGGAGTACCAGAAGGCCTCTGCCGTCTGCCCTGAGAGCGTGCGCCCCGAGCGATCCGTGATCGTACCCGAGATCATGATCGGCAGCTCGACGCCCTTCTCGTCATAGACGTCGAGCACGGCAAGGCCTGCCGCCTTGGCATTGAGCGTATCGAAGATCGTCTCGATGATCAGAATATCGGACCCGCCGTCGATCAAGCCACGGACCTGCTCCGAGTAGGCCTCGTACAGCTCGTCGAATGAGGTATTTCGAAAACCGGGATTGTTCACATCCGGAGAGATCGAGGCCGTGCGGTTCGTAGGCCCGATGGCACCTGCGACCCAGCGCGAACGCTCGGGCGTCGAATATTTGTCCGCAGCTGCACGCGCGATCTTCGCCGCCTCGAAATTGATTTCGTAAGCGAGCGGCTCCATGGCGTAATCGGCGAGCGAGATGCGCTGCGCGTTGAACGTATTCGTCTCGAGAATGTCAGCGCCGGCCTCCAGATACTCCTCGTGGATCTTCTGGATGATCTCCGGCTGCGTCAGCACGAGCAGATCGTTGTTGCCTTTGACATCCTTCGAGTGGTCCGCGAAGCGCGCGCCGCGATAGGCCGCCTCATCCAGCTTGTATTGCTGGATCATGGTGCCCATGGCGCCATCGATGATGAGAATGCGTTCGCGCGCGGCCTTGTGCAGCGCCTTGATGCGGGCACTGCGCGCACGCGCATCGATGAGATTGTCCGTGGCGTCGTTCATGCTGCACCTTTGGTGAGTGCCGGCGCGCCGCCGTTCGTCTGCGGACGCAAGCCGAGCAGATGGCAGATCGCATAGACGAGGTCGGCGCGGTTCAGCGTGTAGAAATGAAACTGGCGAATGCCTTCGTCGACCAGATCGAGCACCTGCTCGGCAGCGACGGCTGCCGCCACCAGATGCATCGTCGCGGGGTCATTATCGAGGCCTTCATAGCGGCGCGCGAGCCAGGCCGGCACGCTGGCGCCGGTCCGCGTCGCGAAACCCGAAACCTGCTTGAAGTTATGAATCGGTACGATGCCAGGTACGATCGGCGCCCAGATGCCGTGTTTGCGCGCCGCTTCGAGGTAGCGCAGGAAATGCGCGTTATCGAAGAAGAACTGCGTGATCGCGCGATCGGCACCGGCATCGATCTTGGCTTTGAGTGTGTCCAGATCCGATGCGACCGTTGCACTCTCTGGATGCTTCTCTGGATAGGCACTCACCGACACATCGAACGCGCCGATCGCCTTGATGCCGCGCACGAGATCCGCCGTATTCTCATAGCCGCCCGGATGCGGCTCATAGCGCGCACCAACGCCCGCGGCCGGATCACCGCGCAGCGCGACAATGCGACGAACGCCGGCATCCCAATAGCCGCGCACGACCTCGTCCACTTCCTCGCGCGTCGCACCGACGCACGTGAGATGCGCGGCCGGATCGAGCTGCGTCTCCTTGACGATGCGGGCCACGGTCGAATGCGTACGCTCGCGCGTCGAGCCACCCGCGCCGTAGGTCACGGAGACGAATTCCGGCGCCAAGGGTTCGAGCCGGCGGATCGACGTCCACAACGCCTCCTCCATGCGCTCGCTCTTCGGCGGGAAGAATTCGAAGGAAACGGTGATCTCGCCGTCGCCGACGAGGCGACTGCGCCGCTCGTGCAATTGCTGAACTGACTTCATCACCCCACAACCTCTACTTTGGATATGCGTTCCGTTTGGCGGCTGTGTGCGTGCACGCGCAGGCGCTCCGCCGTCCACAACATCACCGTGAGCTTTCCGTCCGCGTCGCGCGTATCCGGCGCGAGCTTGTTGACCGAGAGCAGTTTCAACCCGGCCTCCTGCAGCCACTGCTCGACCTGCCCCGGCGGAAAGCCGAGCCGCTCGTGTGCCTGCGTCTCGCGCAGGAACTCGAGCTCGTGTGGGGCGAAATCAACGATCAGCAGACGACCACCCGGCTCGAGGATGCGCGCGGCTTCGCTGATCGCCTGCGCGGGGTCGCTCAGGAAGTGCAGCACCTGATGGATGGCGACCGCATCGGCGCTGCCGTCCTCGAGACCGAGGTCATAGAGATCACCATGCCGAACACGCGCGTTCATGACGCCGACAGCCGTCAGTTTTGCGCGTGCATAGGCGAGCATGGCGTGGTTGATGTCGATGCCCGTGCCGTGCTCGAAGCGATCGGCGAAGAGCTGCAGCACGCGGCCTGTACCCGTACCAGCATCGACGAAATGACGGAACGGTCCCGGCCCCAGCGCCGCGCGCATAGCGGTCTCGACGCTGTTCTCGGTCACGTGCAGCGAGCGGATCTCGTCCCATTGTGCGGCGTGCTGCTCGAAATACGCCTGAGCAGCGGTCTCCCGCTCGCGCTTTACTGCCTCGGCGCGATTGCGGTCGCGCTGGAGCTGGGTATCGGCGAGGTCGACACTGTCGAGCAGACGCCGGGATAGCGCCCCGGCCGGACCGGCAACGACGAGCTGGAAGTAAGCCCAACTCCCCTCGCGCGTGCGCTCGATGAGCCCCGCTTCAGCGAGAAGCTTCAAGTGGCGGCTGATGCGCGGCTGGCTCTGACCGAGGATGCGCGTGAGGTCCTTCACGTTCAGCTCGCTGGTTGCAAGCAGCAACAAGATGCGCAACCGCGTCGGCTCAGCGGCAGCCTTCAGAATGGTGACGACGCTTTGCGAGGACAGCGACATTCAGGTCCCTTTTCCGGTTCCAGGTCCGGAGGCGCGCAAATCATATAAAGATATCTTTATGTGTCAAGTCGATGCGAGTCCCGTGGCTGCGCAGAGCGGCCCCCCGGAGCCGGACGTTGACCTCGTGAGCAACGCCGCGCACCGTGCAGACACACAATGAGCAGCCTTCGGACCGAATTGTCGGGCGGGGAGCAGTTCCTGGGGGCCAGCACTTTGCCGATGCTGCATCTTCTAGGCTGGGCCAAGGGTGCGCTGTTCTTCTTTTACGCCTGGATTTTGCGGGTCTCGCCCAGCGTCATGATCGACGAGATGATGCGCGACCTTGCGGTCGGCGGCGCCGTCATCGGCAATCTCTCGGCAGTCTATTTCTATGGTTATGCCGGCATGCAGGTCCCCGTCGGGATGCTGCTGGACCGGTTCGGGCCCCGTCGCCTGATGACGACTGCCGCCCTGATGTGCAGCGTCGGCTGCGTGATCTTCGCGCTCAGCAGTGGCATCACGGGCGTCGCCATCGGCCGTTTCGTGATCGGTGCAGCGGCGGCTTTCAGCCTGGTCGGCGCCATGGCCGTGGCGGGCCTCTGGTTTCCTGCCCAGCGTTTCGCGCTTCTTTCCGGACTGGCGATGATGATGGGCATGATGGGCGGCGTGTTTGGTCAGGCCCCCTTTCGACTCGTCATCGAAGCGCTCGACTGGCGCGGTGCCGTGCTCGCGTTGGCCGTCGGAGGCCTCGCCATTGCCTGCGCCGCGTGGGCGACGGTGCGGGACCGACCACAGGCCGCACGAACCCGGACTCCCGTGTTCTCCGGTCTTGGGCATGTCGCGCGCAATCGCCAGATTTGGCTCATCGCCATTGCGGGTCTCGGCACGACGGGACCGCTGCTCGGATTCTCGGGCCTATGGGGTGTGCCATACTTCGTGTCGACGCTCGGAATCGACCGGACGGCTGCAGCTTCCATCACGTCCATGATGTTCCTGGGCTGGGCCGCTGGCGCGCCGCTGATCGGCTGGGCCTCGGATCACATCGGCCGCCGCCGTGCGCCGCTGATGCTCGGGCTGGTGCTCTGTACCGTCACAATGTCGGCCATGCTCTACGTTCCGGGCCTCTCCGTCCCGACGCTCATGGCGCTCTGCTTCCTCTGCGGCTTTGGCGGCGCGTCACAGATCACGGGCTTCGCCGCCGCGCGCGAGAACAATCCGCCGGCCCTCAGCGCAACGGCCATCGGAGTCGTGAACGGCCTCGTCACCGGCGCCGGCGCACTTTTCCAACCGCTGCTGGGCTGGCTGCTCGACCTCAACTGGAAGGGCGAGATGGCTGCGGGCGCGCGTCTCTATGATCCCGGCGCCTATCGCATCGCACTGAGCGCCATCATCGTCGGCTGCGTGATCGGCTTCATCTGCTCGCTCGCGATGCGCGAGACATACTGCCGGCCGCTGGATGAGCAATAAATCAGACTGCTAATACTTCGCCCTTCAGCAGCTTCGGCACTTCGCCAGTTAAGCCGGATGCCTCGCTCACCAGCGCACGCTTTAGCCCGGGCAGGCGATCGACAACGCCCAGCCCCGCATCGCGCACCGAACGCAGCAGCGCATTATCCTGCGAGAAAAGCGCGTTGAGCGCACTGAACGCCGCAGCCGACGCCGCACCATCGAAGCGCCGCCAGCGGGCGTAGCGCTCGAGCGCCGTCGCATCGCCGACATCGAGGCCGACACGCACGGCGTCGACGAGGCACTCACTTAGGGCTGCAACGTCGCGCAGGCCGAGATTGAGCCCCTGCCCGGCAATGGGATGCACACCACGCACCGCATCTCCAACGAGTGCGAAACGTGGTGCGATCAGCTCGCGAGCAAGATGCATCGCAAGCGGCCAGCTTCCGCGCGGTCCGGCCAACTCCAGCGCGCCGAGCCGATGCCCGAAGCGCTTCTCGAGCTCGCCGAGAAAACCCGCATCATCCAGCGCCAATATGCGCGCTGCCTCGCCTTCGCCCTCGCTCCATGTGACGCACGAACGGTTGCCCGTCAGCGGGAGGATCGCGAACGGCCCAGCCGGTAGAAAATGCTGAACGGCGCGCCCGCCGTGAGGCCACTCGTGGTGCACCGGCGTGACGATGCCTGTCTGCGCGTACTGACGCTCGACGACGCCAATCCCGGCCGCAGCACGCAGCGACGACTTGCGGCCATCGCACGCAACGACCAGCCCCGCCTTGA
>JAEYYJ010000234.1 GCA_023430845.1 Pseudomonadota bacterium | reverse complement strand
CGGTGCTCGCCGTCGATCTCCCGGGGCATGGGCGATCCGCCGGGCCGCCGCGCGCGTCGATTGCGGACCTTGTGGCCTTCACGGAAGGACTGCTCGACGCGGCGGGCGTCGCCAAGGCCGCGCTGGTCGGTCATTCCATGGGGGCGATCATTGCGCTGGAAACCGCAGCCAAAGTGCCCGCCAAGGTCTCGCACCTCGCCCTGCTCGGTATTGCCTCGGCGATGCCGGTTCATCCAAACCTTCTCAAGAGTGCGCGCGAGCACCCGTCGGCGGCCTACGACATGATGACCGGCTGGTGTCACAGTCCGCCCGCCAAGATCGGTGGCAATACGGCGCCAGGCCTCTGGTTGACCGGCGGCTCGCGGGCGCTGCTGGGGCAGGCGCATGAGGGCTCGCTCGCGGTCGATCTCGCGGCGTGCGATGCCTGGAAGAGCGGCGCCGAGGCGGCGGCGAAAATCGAATGCCCGACACTGTTTCTCTCCGGCGAGAGCGATGTCATGACGCCGGCCCGCAAAGCTGCGGAACTGGCCAAGCATGTGCGCGGCGCCACGAGCGTGACGCTCAAGCGCGCAGGCCACATGATGATGTCCGAGCAGCCCGATGCGACGCTCGATGCGCTCATCGCCCATCTCGGCGCGGCCTGAGTACGCCCGTCACGGCACGCCGCCATCTCAATCTCTCCACCTCCTCTGAAAGGCCATACCCTCATGCCTAAGCCCAAGAGTGCGCTTTCGCCGAACTTCTCCATCAAGCGCACGGTGCGCAAGCCATCGGCGCGCTCGAAGGGTGGCATCGTGGTGACGCAGAACCGCATGGCCTCGGAAGCGGGCGCGCGCGTGCTCAAGGAAGGCGGCCACGCCGTCGATGCCGCGGTTGCTGCGGCGATGACAGTTGGTGTCGCGGAGCCGTGGATGAGCGGCATTGGCGGCGTCGGTGCCATGCTCGTCTACGAGGCGAAAACAGGGAAGATCCGCGCGTTCGACGGTGGCGGGCGCAGCCCGAAGACACTCCGGCCCGAGGACTACGCGCTGACAGGTGATGCCGATGCCGGCAATCTGTTCGGCTGGGCGATGGTGAAGGGCAACATCAACACGGTCGGGCCCAAGGCCGTGATTGCGCCGACGCAGCCGGCCCTTCTGGCACTCGCGCACAAGCACTACGGCATCAAGCGCTGGCGCGATCTGCTGAAGCCCGCCATCGCACTCGCCGAGGAAGGCCTTCCCGTCGATTGGCACACGGCGGTGGCGATCGGCGCCGCGATGAAGGACCTGCAGAAAGATCCGGGCGCGCGTGAGCGCTTCCTGCCCGGTGGATTGCCGCCTTACATCACCGCTAACGCAGACCCGCGACCCATTGGACGCCTGCCATGTCCGAGCCTTGCGAAGACGCTGAAGGCCATTGCGGCGGACGGCGCCAGCGCCCTCTACAAGGGCGCGCTCGCGAAGACCATCGCCGATGATGTCCGCGCGATGGGCGGCTATCTTTCCGAAGATGATCTCGCCGCCGTCGCGCCGCCCGAGCTGGAGCCACTGAAAATTTCCTACCTCGACCGCACGATTCACGTGCTCCCGGAACTCAATGGCGGACCGACGCTCGCTGTCGCCTTCCGCGAGCTGCAAAAGTTGCGCAAGAAGCCCGACGCTAAGCTGAATGCGAAGACATTCGTTGCCTATGCGGGCGCCATGCAGGCTGCCTGGAAGCACCGCTTCAAGGTCATGGGTGATGCCGGTGAGAAGACCGCGCCCACCTCGACAACGCACATCTCCGTCGTCGATCGCGAAGGCAACATGGTGACGCTGACGCAGACGCTGCTGACGCTGTTCGGCGCGCGTATCGTGCTGCCGCAGTCCGGCATTCTCATGAACAACGGCATCAACTGGTTCGATCCGACGCCGGGTGGTCCGAACTCGATCGCTGCCGATGCGCGGGCGCTCGCCAACTACGTGCCGGCCGTGATGACCGGCGGCGACTCGACGATCGCCATCGGCGGCTGCGGCGGGCGGCGCATTCTGCCGGCGGTCTTCCAGCTTCTGGCCATGTCGGCGGATTTCGGCTTCGACCTCGACGAAGCCTTCCACGAGCCGCGCCTCGACATCTCGAACGTCTCGCCGGTGATCATCGATCGCCGCCTGCCGCAGAAGACCATCGATGCGCTGACGGAGACCTACAAGTCCGTCATCGGCGAGCCCGTCGAGTTTCCGTCGAACTTCACGATTGCCGGTGCCGTGCGGCGCTCGCGCGGTCGCAACGAAGGCGCGACGGAGCCGCATCATCCGTGGAGTGAGGCCGTCTCCGAAGACGAGGTGTAGGCGTTCGCATCAGCCGAGCCGGCCGCACGTGCAGCGCTCCGGCTCGCGATCGCGGATCCACTCGCGCAGCGTGGTGACTTCCTCTGCCGAGAGAAGCCGCCGCGCGGCCGGGATCAGCAAAGCGTTCTCCCAAAGAACGTGACGGCGCATCGGCACGAAATGCGCGCGCAGAAGGTATCCGACCATTTCCGGATTCGCAGGCGGTCCGCCGCGCGCGAGGTCATTGAGTGTATCGATGAGCTCCTGATCGAAGCCGAGATCGCTTTCGTGCTCGGAGGCGAGTTGCGCCACGCAGGCGCTCAGCTCGGGATGGTCAAGGCCGTGATGGTGGAGCACAGGAAAGAGCGCCTGCTCCTCGAAGACCGTGTGATTGATCCAGCCGCGCTCGATGGCGGACGAGGCGAGTTGCGCGAGCTGCGGCGCCGCGTTCTCGGGTAAGCCATCCGCGATGTGCTCGAGGAGATCGCAGAGGTCGAGGCGCAGGGCATTGTCCTCATCGAGCAGGACGAAGGGGTCCAGGATCGGACACTCGACTTCTGCCAGGGCGCGATACTGCATGTTTTCCGCCACGAATCCGGCCTCGCCGTCCGAGCACGCCGGCCCTGCCGTACCGGCGGCGGGACGCGTTCGACGGTGGACTGTACAGCGGTGCGGATAGTGACGCCTTGATGCGCGTCAAGACGCGGGGCAGCGTCAACGGCCGGATTTCTCGTCGCGCAGGCGCTGCCAATAGGCGAGGCGCTTTCTGATCTCGCGCTCGAAACCGCGCTCGGGCGGATCGTAGTACTGCTCGCGCTCCATCTCGTCAGGAAAATAGTCCTGACCCGAGAAGCCCTCTGCCGTCGAGTGATCGTACTCGTAACCTGCACCATAGCCTTGCTCGGACATGAGCTTGGTCGGCGCGTTCAATATGTGCTTC
Source organism: Pseudomonadota bacterium (assembly GCA_023430845.1). Classification (GTDB taxonomy): domain Bacteria; phylum Pseudomonadota; class Alphaproteobacteria; order Rhizobiales; family Hyphomicrobiaceae. Next base: position 2,306 of record JAEYYJ010000234.1, on the reverse strand, counting down.
GGCGGCGCAAGGCTGCCGTTGTTCTTCGCCGCACGCATTGCGGCTTTGTAGGCTGTGTAAGCCGCGTTCGATTTTGGCGCGGTGGCCATGTAGATCGTTGCCTGCGCGAGTGCGAGCTCGCCTTCGGGACTGCCGAGAAAATCGTAGGTGTCTTTCGCCGCGAGGGCTTGCGTCACGGCCGCCGGATCGGCGAGACCGATATCCTCGACAGCCATGCGCACGAGGCGGCGTGCGAGAAAGAGCCGGTCCTCGCCGCCGTCCAGCATCCGGCAGAGCCAGTACAGCGCCGCATCGGGATCGGACCCGCGCACGGCTTTGTGGAGCGCGCTGATGAGATTGTAGTGGCCGTCGCGACTCTTGTCGTAGAGCGGCGCGCGGCGCTGGACGAGTGACACGAGCGAAGCCGTGTTGAGCGGCGGTTCATCGTCGGCGACAGCCGCGAGAACTTCCTCACAAAGATTGATGAAGGCGCGCCCATCTCCATCGGCCATGCCGATGAGGGCTACGCGCGCATCGTCGTCGACCGGCAGCGAGCGGCCCGTCTCGCGTTCGACGCGGGCCAGTAACTCGCCCATGTCGGTGTCATCGAGGCGGTTCAGGACCAGTGTCGTCGCGCGCGAGAGCAACGCGCCGTTGAGCTCGAACGATGGGTTCTCCGTCGTCGCGCCGACGAGCGTGATCGTGCCGTCCTCCATGTGCGGAAGAAAGCCGTCCTGCTGGGCGCGATTGAAGCGGTGGATCTCGTCGATGAAGAGGAGTGTTCCTTTGCCCTGCTCGCGACGCGCCTTCGCGCGGTCGAACGCTTTGCGGAGATCCTGGACACCTGAAAAGATCGCCGAGAGCTGCTCGAATTCGAGCTTGGTTTCCTGCGCAAGGAGGCGGGCGATCGTGGTTTTGCCGACGCCGGGTGGGCCCCAAAGAATGAGATTCGGCAGGCGGCCCGCACGCAGCATGCGCGTCAACGAGCCTTCGGGGCCGACGATGTGTGCCTGGCCGATCACCTCGGCGAGTTTCTTGGGACGCAGACGGTCGGCAAGCGGGCGCGGGGCGCCCTGCTCCAGGCCGGCTGCTTCAAAAAGATTCGTCATGCTCTGAGCTCCGCCGCGCGCGGCATCTGCGCCACGGCAAGGCGACCGTGGCAAGGATGAAGCGCGGCCGTCAAGTGGCGCCCGGAGCGTCTATTTCACCGCGAGGCTCAGGACGTGCGCCGGATGAGGAAGCGATAGATGCCAGCTTCCTCGGAATGCTCGACCAGTTCATGCTTGGTCTGCCGGCAGAAGGCCTGGAAGTCGGCGACGGCGCCGGGATCCGTGGCGAGCACTTCGAGCGTGCCGCTGACCGGGACCTCTCCGATGGCCTTTTTGGCCTTCAGGATCGGCAGCGGGCAGTTCAGCCCCTTCGTGTCGAGCGTCTTGTCGGCCATGCTTCTGGACTCCGTGCGCTTCCGCAGCCTGTTCTCGCGTCCACGGACCTGTTGCGCTGGTCGTGGCGGCCGCTCCATATTCAAGCCTGCGTATAATTGAATGCCAAGGCCACGTCGAGGGGCAGGGATACGTGCGGCCGCTTCTGGTGACACATGAGATATTTCGCCGCCCCGCGTTCGGGCGTCACCATCCGCTGGCGACGCGGCGGCAGGCTGCGGTGCAGGACCTCATCGAGGTGCTCGGCTGGCGCGATCCGGCGCGGACGCGCGTGCCCGCCTTGCCGACGCGGGCTGTGATCGAGCGTTTTCACGTGCCGGACTATCTCGATGCGCTGGAGCAGGCGGAGGCCGCCGGACGCGCAACGACCGAGATGCGTGAGCGCTACAATCTCGGCACTATGGAATGTCCGGTTTTCCCGGGCCTCTGGGATCGTGCGCGGGCGACCGTTGGCGGTTCGATGCTGGCGGCCGAGCTTGTGCTCACAGGCGGCGTTGCCTTTCATCCGACGGGCGGGACGCATCATGGCAGGCCCGCCCGCGCCTCCGGCTTCTGCTATCTCAATGATCCGGTCTTTGCGATCATGCGGCTGCTCGATGCCGGACTGACGCGCGTGCTGCATGTGGATCTCGATGCTCATCACGGCGATGGCGTCGAGGCCGCTTTTGCGGATGACCCGCGCGTGTCCTTGGTGTCGCTTCACGAGGATGGCCGATGGCCTGGTACGGGACGGCTGGAGGATGCGCACGGCGGTCGCGCGCTGAATGTGCCGGTCCCGCGCGGGATCAACGACAGCGAGTACGCTCTGGTGCTGGAGCGGCTGGTCTATCCGTTCGTGCAGCGCGCGGAGCCCGAGGCACTCGTGATCCTGCTCGGCGCGGATGG